>CAKZQX010000255.1 GCA_937141995.1 uncultured Chloroflexaceae bacterium
CGGTCATGCAGGTGCCGCCACGCCGGCGGGATGCGCCATTCTTCAACCGGGCGATCCTGCGCTATATTCTGCTGATCGGGCTGCTGGTGGGAGGGATCGCCCTGGGGATCGGCTATTTCTACGTTGAACAGGCCCCCACCGGGCGCACCTGGCAGACCATGATCTTCACGTCAATCGCATTTATGCAGATCGGTCAGGCGCTGGCTTCGCGCTCGCAGACGGTGTCATTCTTCGAACTGGGCCTCTTCTCCAATCCAACCCTGCTGCTTATGGCCGTCACAACCTTTGTCCTGCAACTTCTGGCGGTGTATGTACCATTCTTTGATGACTTCTTCCAGGTGACACCCCTGAACCCCACGCAGTTGCTCATCTGCCTGGGAGCCGGTGGACTGGTCTTCAGTCTGATTGAACTGCAAAAGTGGCTGACGGCACGGCGGCAGCGCGTGTGACATACTGATGACCACCGTCCGAGAAGCCTGAAGATTTCCCGGACGGTGGTGCGGCTTACATGCCCGGCATGGTAAAGCTCAGCGCCAGCGCTACATACAGCAGGATAATGCCGGTGAGGTTGAAAGGTTGATCACACGAAGGGCGTACCAACTCAACTGGTACGCCCTAACAACCCGGAATCAGGCATTAATGGAAGTATCTAACCCATTGCGTCTTCCATCAGGAATGTCACCTGCATATTCACCTGATAGCCAACAACTTTGCCCTCCTGGACCTCAACTCGCATATCCTTCACCCAGGCTCCAGTAACATGACGCAGCGTCTTGTTCGCGCGGGCAATGCCCTCCTGGACAGCGTCATCAAAGCTCTTGTTTGAGAGGGCGCTAATCTCGACAATACGCGCTACAGACATAGTGGACCTCCTTTGGTCTTGCACTGGCTATGCTGATACACTGGCATAGCACTCACCATTCCGTACAGTCCAGGATGTAGCAACATATGTGCCATGAAAGCATAGGTGTTCCACAGGTTATACAGGTGTAACTATGCCGACAGATGGGCGTGAACCGAGAACCCGAGAGCCGAGAAGAAAAAGGGGGGCACTGTTGGCGCGTACGCCGGATCGCTATGTTGCCGACAAGTGGTCGCCTTTCAACTGATTCAGGGGCTGGGGCTGCCCTGACCGGTCGCAATGGGAGAGGTTTTCCTGGAAGGGCTGGCTATAAAATGCCCGGAATTCTTTTTCAATGTCCATCAGCCGGGACTCCTGGAACGATGTCCGGATTACATGCGCAAACTTCATAATCTTCGCTCTGCCGGAGGTTCTATTTCCTGCCAGAGGAACGATCACGTAGTGGGCGCATCCATATGGCATGGCCGGCACATTTCTTGCGACTGATTTAAGGTAACAGGACGTACGCGGTGAGCATGTAACCCGGGCATTTCACCGGATGGAAGGCAGAATCGCCTGCGGCAGCGTGGTACTGGTTTATCCTTTTCACGAAATTGTGGCTCGAAGAGCCACAATTTCGTGAAAAGGATCGGGAATTCTTCCGCCCTGCCGGAGGCGAAATTTCCTTTTGAGCGAGCAACCGCGTACCTCCTGTAAGGGAACAGGAGGTACGTAGTCACTCATCCGAAAGGTTATTGCGCTTCCGGCGGGATGGAAGATTTCATTCTTGTTTAGAAACATGTTGTACAAAGTGTAACATGTTTCTAAACAATATAAAAAAGCACCCTGCTGCCGCAGGCGAATCTGCCTTCCATCTGGTCAAACGCTCAGTTTAATCGTCCATCGCGTACGTCCTGTAAGGTACGAAGACGATATGAGCCGGAGTCGAAAGGAGATTGAATATGGCTGATCAACAAACACGCGAACAGCAACGGCTGACACGCGAGGGAATGGCCCGCCATCTGGCCGAATTGGATGCCGAGATTAACCGGCTGAATGCCAGAGCTGATCTGGCGCAGGACAACGAAAGGCGCGATTACGAAGAACGGGTTGCGCGACTGCGGGCCCGGCATACCGACCTTAATGATCGGATGCACCGGATGGAGGAAGAGTCGGCGATGGACTGGGAGGCGTTTAGTTCCGATCTGCAAGTGGCCTGGAACGAATTGCGGCAGGGCTTCCAGCGATAATCCGTGACTATCGAGTAGTTTCGGCCAGTCATACCATCCCTGGGGATAATGTATCGGGCTGGAAGCCAGATAAAGGAGGTTATAAACAACAGTGTCTAGCTTTTTCGCAGACCTCTCGCCCATCGTCCAGGCGTTAGTGGCGACACTCTTCACCTGGGGGTTGACCGCCCTCGGCGCAGCTTCGGTATTTCTTGTACGTGGTTTTAATCAAAAAGTGCTTGACGCAATGCTGGGCTTTGCCGGGGGCGTGATGATTGCGGCCAGCTTCTGGTCGCTGCTGGCCCCGGCTATCGAGTTGGCGCAACAGCAGGGCATGATAAGCTGGGTGCCCGCCCTGGTGGGCTTTCTGCTCGGTGCGGCTACTATTCGTGGCGTTGACATGGTTCTGCCGCATATCCACTTTCCCGCTGAACGCATGGATGAAGCGGAAGGCGTACGGACAACCTGGGAACGTTCAATTCTGCTGGTGCTGGCGATTACGCTGCACAATATTCCCGAAGGGCTGGCGGTTGGAGTGGCCTTTGGCGCGGCGAGTCTGGGGTTGGAGGCCTCCAGCCTGGGCGCGGCGATTGCCCTGGCAATCGGCATTGGTTTGCAAAACTTCCCTGAAGGTATTGCCGTGGCTATGCCGTTACGCCGAGAGAAAATCTCGCGCGCGAAAAGCTTTTTTTATGGACAACTCTCAGCGGTGGTTGAACCAGTGGCAGGCGTGATTGGCGCGGCAGCCGTGTTGTTCGCGCGCCCGTTGCTACCCTACGCCCTGAGCTTTGCAGCCGGGGCAATGATTTTTGTCGTCGCCGAGGAAGTTATCCCCGAAGCACAGCACGAAGGAAATACCGACCTGGCAACCACCGGGGTGATCCTGGGGTTTGCGGTGATGATGACTATGGATGTAGCCCTCGGATGATGAAGCTGGAATCGCTCCTCGTCGGAACTGTATCGCCGCTACGTATTGCCCTGGCGCTACTGCCGGGACTGGGTGCGCAAGCCGTGGCTTATCACCAGGGCTCACTGTGCGATAGCCTGCTGGGGCCACGCTCCAGGCACATTACCGTTTGCCCGACGGACGAGAGATCGATCGCCCGGTTAGTCCCAATGGTAGCCCCAACCCCTGGGCACACGGGCCCCCCTGGTTAAACACTGATCGAGAAGCCTTACTAAGTTCGCCGGCAGATAGTACCGCTGCCTTGCTGGTACGCCTGCCTCCCGGGTCACACATGGATTACGGATCACGCATTATGGGCTACGGGTCACAGACTACGGACACTACTGGCACACATCTTGCAGCAATGACATCCCGAGCGGCCTGCAACGGCAGCCCGATCATAGCCATAAGGGAGGCACCTGATGACAACAGACATACCTCAATCCAAAACTGTGCTTGGACTGTTTAACACGTTTGAATCAGCGCAGCATGCAGTGCAGGCACTTATTGATAATGGATTTATGGCCGATAACGTAAGCCTGGTGGCCCACGACCCACAGCAGCACCTGGTAAAGCAGTATGGTGGCACGGGCGAGTCATCCGAGAGTACAACCGTTGGCGCAACCGGCGGCGCGGTCATCGGCGGCATCTCCGGCCTGCTGGCAAGCATTGGCACACTGACGATCCCCGGCATCGGCCCAGTGTTGGCGGCGGGGTCACTGGTGACGGCGCTGGGCGCGACGGCGCTGGGCGCAGGACTGGGCGCTGCGGCCGGCGGTATCGTCGGCGCACTGGTCGGCCTGGGCATCTCCGAAGAAGAAGCCGGTTCCTTCGCCGAAGGCGTGCGCCAGGGTGGTACGCTGGTGATTGTCGATGCCGCCGATGGTATGGTGGATCGCGCCTACGCTATCCTGAATGAGCATGGGGCAGTCGATATGAACGAGCGCATTGCGCAGTGGCGGCAAAGCGGCTGGACTGCGTATGACTCGCGCCTGAGCCCCCACGAGGAGCAATAAATCTCATCTGTCGGCCCATCTGATCGAAACCTGACGGTAAGACTGGAATAATGTAGAAGGAGTTATAATGGATAAGCAGACCCTGATCAAGGCACTGAACGACGATCTTTCCTACGAACTGCAGGCGGTGCTGGCCTACACCCGCTGGAGCGCCGAGGTATCCGGTCCTCACCGCGACTCGCTACGGGCGATGTTCCAGCGCGAGATCCCCGATGAGTTGATGCATGCGCAGTTTCTGACCGACAAGATTGTGATCTACGGGGGCACGCCTGAAATGAAGCCGGCTGCGATCCCGAATGCGTCCAGCAACCGGGACAAGCTCAAGGCAGTGCTGGATATGGAGGCGCAAGCAATTAAGAACTATTCGCAGCGTGCTCAGCAGGCCGAGGAGCTTAACGAGACGGGCCTCAAAGTACGCCTGGAAGAGATGGTCAACGACGAGACCGAGCATTACGAGACGATTCAGATGCTGCTACGCGACTGGAATGAGTCGGTCTAAGACGCAGGCAACGGGTGACAGATGACGGGGCGATGAACTTTGAGCAATTAACCCGGATATGAAATGAGCTGGAGTCCCGGTTTTAGCCGGTGGGATATCTGCCGCGACAGGGCAGACTGCCGGGAACGCCTGATCCGGCTGAAGTCGGGACACCGACCTCCAGCGCTGTCCGGATTAAAAATTCACACTTCATAACCCTGTCCTGTTATCAGAGACTGTCTGAAAAGCTGATGCGCGTCGGTCCCCCGGCATGCGGGGTGCCCTGCGCCA
>CAKZQX010000256.1 GCA_937141995.1 uncultured Chloroflexaceae bacterium
CGTGAAGGCCGTGTTGTTTAATATTTTTGGCGGCATTGCCCGTGTAGACGAGGTGGCGAAGGGGATTGTGGCCGCGCTGGACGAGGTCAAGACCGACGTTCCCATGGTTGCCCGGCTCGTCGGAACGAATGAAGAAGCCGGTCGCAAAATCCTGGCCGAGTCAAAGCTCATTCCGGCTGAGACGCTGGGCGAGGGCGCAGAGAAGGCCGTCGCCGCGGCACGGGGGGCATAAGCAACCAGACGATAGGTACGCATAACTGAGTACAATGTACGCCGGAGTACCCCTGACCATTGGGAATTCTCCGGCGTACAGCAGGGTAGTAGATTGTTATTGGAACATACGCAAAAGCCGAGCAGTTATATGATAAACATGCATAACAGGAAGCCTCAGCATGCTCGTACGGTTGGCCGGGTGAGGAGCAAGAACTGATGGCCAGGCAGAAATGTGCCCTGATTACCGGAATAACAGGCCAGGATGGGAGTTACCTCGCGGAATTTTTGCTCGAAGCCGGGTATAAAGTTATTGGAATGGTGCGTCGTACCAGTACGGTCAATTTTGAGCGTATTAAGCACTTTCAGCATAAAATTACCCTGGTGACGGGAGATTTACTTGATGAAGTCTCACTGATTACTATTCTCCGTGAGTATCGCCCGATTGAAGTGTATAATCTTGCGGCTCAATCGTTTGTTCAGACTTCATGGAGTCAACCGGTCTTTACCGGCGAGACTACTGCCCTCGGTGTGACCCGTATCCTTGATGCCATACGCATCGTTGATCCGGATATTCGCTTTTATCAGGCAAGTAGCAGTGAGATGTTCGGCCGCGTGCGTGAAGTGCCCCAGGTTGAGGAAACACCGTTTTATCCACGTAGCCCCTATGGTGTGGCAAAAGTCTATGGTCACTGGATTACGGTTAACTACCGGGAGAGCTATAACTTGCACGCCAGCAGTGGTATCCTGTTTAATCATGAGAGTCCCCGCCGGGGGTTAGAATTTGTAACGCGCAAAATTAGTCACAGTGTGGCTCGTATAAAAGTAGGGATTGATACCGAGTTACGTTTAGGTAATCTCGATGCTCAGCGCGATTGGGGATTTGCCCCGGATTATGTTCAGGCAATGTGGTTAATGCTGCAACAGGAGCAACCCGACGACTATGTCGTCGCGACCGGAGAAACCCACTCCGTGCGGGAGTTCGCTGAAATCGCGTTCGCATGTGTGGGGCTGAAGTATCAAGATTTTATAGTGCAGGATGAGCGTTTTATGCGACCGGCGGAGGTTGATCTGCTGGTCGGCAATGCGCACAAGGCACGGTCGGTTCTGGGATGGCAGCCGGTCGTCTCATTTGAAGAACTGGTGCGCATTATGGTAGAAGCTGATGTAAAATTTCTTAAGGAGCAAAAACTATGACTCAAATGGAGATTCGTCTGATAGAAGAAGGATGGTCTGCTCTCGTTGAACGATTGGGGCTGGCTGAGGCAACCCGTTTTGTTATGTTGCTTGACCGACGGACGGGGGGAGCCCTCCAGCATCTTCAACATCTCTGGTCCGGCACTGCCGTGGGCATGATCCACCGGAGTAATAGCGTGAATCAGGGAACATCATCACGATCAGCTTCTACTGGTCAGATGGATGCGTAAGCTCAGCATATAAGCGGAGTTTGGGTACTTGTATACTGAGCGGGTAAGGCAGCCCTCCGGCTATCCTGTCCGTTTCCTTGTTCCTGTCGGCACTGTATTTCCGGGAGAAACAGCAGGCGCAAACAGTGTTGTTTGGCGTGCGCCTGCCGCATGCTCGGAGCCTGGCTACACTTGATGCTCACGCTGCAAGGGAAACTCTGCCTCTGAGACAGTGGGTTCCAACTCTTCCTCATCGCCATGACGCGAGAGTGGCGCAATCGGATCATACATGCCGGAATGTAGATGTGTTTCTACCTGCTCCAGGCGCGTCGTGATGGTGCGTCGCCACGCCTCGTCCGCCGCCTGCATCGTGCGTACCCGGTACAGCACTTCTTCCTCCAACCGCCGTACACCACCGACACGGTCAGCCAGCAACCCGATCAGGAATGTCGTCGCCGCCAGGATGACAAGCATACTGCCCACCAGTAAGGACTGGTCGTTCGATGCCTGAATCACATCCAACCGCCGACCAATAAAAATATAGCCGGCACGCCCAAGCAGTGCCATCCCCAGAACAAAAAACACGCCGGCAATATAGCTAAAGGTCTTAAGCGGCTCGTATGTGGCATAGGTTCGCGCAATAATTGCCGCCTGACGCTTGATAAAATGCCAGTTGCCTTTGTGCAACTTGGAAGGGCGTTTCACCGAGTTGGTCCGAATAGGTACCGTCGTGACGATCAGTCGCCGCTTGCCTGCCTGGATCAGATTCTCCACGGTGTAGGAAAAATCGGTCGTCACAAAGGTCCGCAAGGCCGCTTCCCGCGAGAGTGCCCGAAAGCCGCTCACCGTGTCGGGGACATCCGTCTCCGAGGCCCAGCGCACCACCGAACTGCCCAGGCGCTGCAAGCGCCGTTTGAGCGGCGAGAAGTGCTCGATCTGCTGCACCTGGCGATCACCAATGACATAATCGGCCTCGCCCCGTACAATTGGCGCAATCAATCGGGGGATCTCACCGCCGGGATACTGATGGTCGCCATCGGTATTTACAATGATATCCGCTCCCAACAGTAACGCGGCATCGATCCCGGTCTGGTAGGCAGCAGCCAATCCCTTGTTGCGCGTATGCCGGACAACATGATGCGCGCCATGCGCCAGCGCTATGGAAACGGTGTCATCACTACAGCCATCATCTACAATCAGAATGACAATCTCATCTATGCCGGGGATGCTGCGTGGCAGGTCGTCGATCACCTCGGCAATGGTATCGCGCTCGTTAAGCACGGGTATTTGAATGACAAGTTTCATCTGCTTCCTCAAGATATCAGAGTCTACCCAGTCCGGGAATTGCCGCGCCTGAACAACCAGGCATGCGCGGGCTGCTCCTATTCCTATGCATATTAACGTTGAGTATACGGGTTTTATCCCTGGATAAACTCCTCGGTCAACTGCCGTGCCTCATTGTCGGTGTACTGGCGCGGAGGCGTCTTCATAAAATACGCGCTGGGACCGTCAAGCGCGCCGCCGATGCCCCGATCAAGCGCCAGCTTCGCACAGCGGATGGCATCCAGCACCACCCCCGCTGAGTTGGGCGAGTCCCACACTTCGAGTTTGAGTTCCATGTTAAGCGGCACATTACCAAAGGTAGTGCCCTCCATACGAATATAACACCACTTACGATCACCCAACCAGGGCACATAATCGCTTGGGCCGACATGCACATTCTCGGCTCCAACATCATAATCAAGCTGGCTGGTAACAGCATTCGTCTTGCTGATCTTTTTACTCTCCAGGCGTTCTTGCTCCAGCATATTGTAAAAGTCCGTATTGCCCCCAAAATTGAGTTGGTAGGTGCGGTCCAGACGCACACCCCGCTCGCGGAACAACGTGGTCAGTACACGATGGGTAATCGTTGCGCCGACCTGACTTTTGATATCATCGCCGATCAGCGGCAGGTTGCGATCCGCAAATCGCTTGCGCCAGTATTCCTGACTGGCAATAAAGACGGGGACACAGTTAATGAAGGCACAACCCGCTTCCAGTACTTGCTCGACGTACCATTTCGTTGCCATCTCACTGCCCACGGGCAGGTACGAAACCACCACATCGGTGCCGGTTTCCCGCAAAATCTTGACAATATTGTCGGTATCACGCGGGGCCTTGTGGATTCGGGTGCTGAGATATTTGCCCAGTCCATCATGCGTCATGCCACGTGATACGGGAACACCCAGTTGCGGCACCTGAGCAAAAACATAAGTATTATTCGGCGCAGCGAAGATCGCCTCGGAGAGATCTTTGTCTACCTTTGCTTCATCAATATCGAAGGCCGCCGAAAACTCAATATCTCTGATATGATATCCCCCCAGAGTCACATGCATCAGACCAGGAATACTGGTATTTTCATCAGCATGCCGATAATACTCGATACCCTGTACCAGGGAAGAGGCACAATTACCCACGCCAATAACAGCAACTCGCACTTTTTTGTCCACGTACCGGCATCCTTTCGGTTTCTGCAACAGGTTTATTGCTTTAGAAAGCGCTCCAGCGTGCCATTGTACTGCGCATGGAACGTTTTGTAAAGCATTGTGTCCGGCTCCACATACCAGAGATACGATAGAGCGTCGTAGCTCTTTACTCCTTGATGGGCAATAGTACTGTAATGGAATGTACCTTGAGTACCACACACAGCGCTTGACCAGCGTCACTATTTCAAGTATGCTGCAATCCGTATGCCGCGCCTGAAGGTTGTTGGCACAAATAGCTACCCACTATTGTCATACCACAGGCAGGCGTTTGGAATGCTGCGGGGAGAGAAAGGGCCACAGGGTGACGGTCTACGCATCTGGTTCAACAATTGGCGCTGAGGTGGAACACGGCGGCGCAACCTACCTGCTGCTGCGCCTGGGTGAGGAAGTTTACGGCGTACCCGGGGTATGCGTACGCGAAATTACTCGCTGGCATGCGCCGACGACAGTTCCCGGCGCACCACCTTCGCTGCCCGGCATTATCAACCAGCGTGGGTTTGTGATGCCGGTGGTCAATGTGCATCCCCTGCTGGGATTGCCGGATGTCTCGCCGGATCGGGCCACACGCTATGTGATTCTCCAGCATGAAGATGTAGACCTTGCCTTGATCGTTGATATGGTGCTTGATCTGCTGGAACTACCGGCAGCAACATTTCAGCC
>CAKZQX010000257.1 GCA_937141995.1 uncultured Chloroflexaceae bacterium
CCATCCAGGTCAGGATTGCCAGGGCCGGCCATCCGACCGCCAGCAAGATCAGTCCGGCGATAAGCGGTAACACGCGTGGAAGTTGCGTCGTCGGATAGAGGTAGAGCGCGCGATAACCCTCTTCGCCGCCGCCGGTCGCGTCATCCAGCAGGATGGCAAGCAGACTGATCAGCGGCCACTCCAGCATCCCGATAAACCAGAGCAGCAGCAGGCCGAGAATCAGTCCGATGCCGGGTATGTGACCAGTCAACAGCAGGCCATTGGTCAGGAAGATCAAAACCGGGAGCAGGGCAACCCAGAGCATCGGCATTGCTGCCCGGCGCAGCCAGCCTGTTTCCATCTGGCTCGGGTTGGTTTCAGCACAGACAACATCAACCAGATCCTGGATCGCCGAGCGTGGTTTAAATGTCGTTCGGAGCAGCCAGGAGTTGGCTTCTTGCTGCAGCACCGGATCGGGGGGGCGGACGCCGCGTGACTCGGCCTCCTGTTCGCGCAGATCTTCCAGTTGTGAGACGGCGAGCAGCACCTGCTGCATAATGTACTCGAAGTTGCTCATAGCCGAAGTGACGAGCAGACCGGTTTTGAAGCTACCGTCGTAGATCAGGCTGTTGACCCGATAACTGGCGGGCAGAATTGCGGTACGGGTCTGGAGCAGCAGAATCTGGCTCTCCTCGGAAAACTCGGTTGCCTTGATTGCCGCAAACTGTTTCCAGGGAATCATTTTCCAGCGTGTTTGCGTGGGGATCCAGCCGCCGATAACGCGCACCGCCAGCCCTTCGGGGCGGATTTCCACGCGTGGGAGCAGGTTACGCAACACCGCCAGAACCCCCAGTACAAAGAGCACCATCAGATGAGCCGCGAGCAGCAGCCACAGGGGGGACGGAAGATTGGGCAACCCCGCTGTACCCAGGAGTGGCATATGTCGCTCAGGATAGTAACTTGCCAGATCTGCCAGAGCTGCCGGGGTCAACGCGCTCCGAAAGAAGCCGACATCCCGCAGGGCAGGGATCTCCAGGGCGAGGAATGTAACCCAGTAGCTGATATAGTGCCAGATCATCAGGAGCGCCAGCAGAACCGCGCCCCAGTTAATCAATGTCGTAATCCGCGCAGGATAGAGCCCATGCACGGGTTCGCCGCCGGCGCGAGCGGCATCGAGCGCCTCCTCGTTTTCGGTTGCAGTCTCGCCGGGAGCCCGACGACTGACGAACGAAGCCGGGCTCAACAGAATGCGAAAAAGAGGTGACTGGGCCTCCTCGTTAAAGTTGACCGGCTGGACATCGTCTTTTGCTCGTGCAACACTCCGATTCTCATCAAGCGTGATCTTCACCAGCTTTTCAAAGTCGCTGATATGTGACGTAATCAGAAAGCCGGGCCGCAGTCCCAGCGAGTAGAGCATGCTATAAAAAAGATGCCAGCCGGTAAGCTGTTTGCCGCCCGGCTGCACCAGCAACACAAAGCGCTCATTCGACAGGTCGCTGGTAACTTTTACCATGCGGAGATCTTCCCAGCGGATTGGCAACCAGTCACCGCCAAACTCAACCAGCATGCCGCGTGAACTGGTGCGCACAACGGGGAAGGCATTGCGCAGCAGAATTGCCAGCAGCAGAGCCAGGGCTGTCCAGGTGAATGCGGGAAGCAGAGTGATAAACTCATCGAAGCGGGGTTGATCGGCGATAGTGCTGACCCACCCGACTGTGTCGCGCAGGAATGGTACCCATTCGGCCAGCGCGTAGTCTACCCCAAAGAGATCCCAGGCTGATCGGAGGAGCACTGCGCCCAGGTATACGCTGCTCAGTAGTACGATAAGTGTGCAGAAGAGTTCAATCGACCAGGTGAGGAGGCGAGGATAGCGATAGACAGACTCGGCGGAGACCATAGCCTACACTTTCTAGTCGGCAGGCTCACCCATGCCGACCTGAAGTTGTTCAATACGTAGTTCAGCGGTGTCGAGCAGATGCTGGCATGCGGCGGCCAGTTGCACACCCTGCTCATAGAGGTGCAACGACTCCTCCAGGGGCAGCGTCCCGGCCTCCAGCCGGTTCACGACCTCCTGAAGCTGTTGGTAGAGCGTTTCATAGGTTGCGACGGGTGTGTTCTCTGACATAGCGGGTTCCTTGTAGTGATAGAGCGAATGCTACAGGATCAGGCCGACTCTTCTGCCTGTAATTCTACAACATCTGCTACCAGTTTGCCGGACCGTAACGTGATTACGAGCGTCTCACCGGAACCTACCTGGGTGGACTGGGTGACAACGGTACCATTGGTTGCTTGCCGGACAACTGCATATCCCCGTTCCAGGGTTGCCTGGGGGCTCAGCGCAGACAATTGGGCCTGGAGTCCCTGCAACTGTGTTTGCCGGAGCGTCAGCCCATACTGCAACTGCGCCTCGGCCCGCCGCAACAGATCATCGACTTGCTGGCGTGCGTGGGGCAGCCGGATAGCCGGGTTATAATGCCGTAGCCGGTCGTGTGCCGCGGCCAGTTCCCGGCGGCGCGTGTCGATATTAATGGCGAATGCGGTATTCAGTTGCTGGCGCAGGGCTGCCAGTGAGAGGCGCAGTTCGGCCTGCTCCGGGACGGCCAGTTCCGCGGCTGCCGATGGCGTGGGCGCACGCAGATCCGCCACATAATCGGCGATGGTGGTATCGGTTTCGTGCCCAATGCCGGTAATCACCGGAATTGAACTGGCGAAGATTGTGCGGGCAACCTCTTCCGCGTTAAAGGCCCAGAGGTCTTCAAGTGAGCCGCCACCACGCGCAACAATGATGAGATCAACATCAGTTGCGTAGAGTGTGTGCAGGGCGGCGACAATGCTGCCGGGAGCCTGCTCGCCCTGCACCAGGCAGGGGCTGATCAGCACTTCCACCAGCGGACAGCGTCGGGCCAGCACGGTAAGCATATCCTGGAGCGCGGCCCCCTTACCTGAGGTCACAATGCCGACCCGGCGCGGCAGCAGCGGCAGCGCGCGTTTGCGACTGAGATCAAACAGCCCCTCGGTGTTCAGGCGCTGTTTGAGTTCCTCAAACTGAGCATGCAGAAAGCCGACCCCGGCGGCGCGCAGGGTATCGACATACAATTGCAACTTCCC
This sequence comes from uncultured Chloroflexaceae bacterium, assembly GCA_937141995.1. GTDB lineage: Bacteria > Chloroflexota > Chloroflexia > Chloroflexales > Chloroflexaceae > CAKZQX01. The sequence continues at coordinate 3,088 of CAKZQX010000257.1, forward strand.
GCCCACCTCATAGAAGGAGACGCGTCCGTGGGCCAGCACTGCATCGCCATTGCGGGGCAGGTCACCCAGGCGCAGCGCATAGCTTTTCCACATCACCGCGTTAAGCACGGCATCGCCCTCTTTCAGGCTAAAATAACAGTGCCCGGAGGTGTGGCGTTTAAAATTCGAGATTTCACCCTCAACCCAGACATCACTCAACACCGGCTCGGCGTCAAGCAACTCCCGGAGGTAAGTATTCATCTCGGTGACGGTGAGAATATACATAGATGTGTGTACCACAGACGACAAATGATGGACGACACGCTGTGCTGTCCCGCATTTATCATCTGTGGCTACCGACTAATGCGGGGCAATCACCATCAGCGGCTGGCCGTACTCAACCGGCTGCTCATTTTGCACCAGAATCTGTACAATCTTTCCCGTGATTTCCGTCTCAATCTCGTTCATCATCTTCATTGCCTCGACGATGCCTACCGTATCACCGGCATGCACTTCGTCGCCCTCATGCACAAAGGGTGGATCCTTGGGCGATGAGGCGGAATAGAAGGTTCCAACCATCGGCGACGTAACCATTTCACCTTCAGCAATGTCCGACTCCTCGGGGGCAACTTCGGAGTGGGCCGTTGCATAGGGTGGCGCGGACTGGGCGTGCGGCGGCGCATAGGGCGCATGCTGCGGTACATGCGG
>CAKZQX010000258.1 GCA_937141995.1 uncultured Chloroflexaceae bacterium
GCGGCTTTGCGCGAGCTAATCCGGCCGTATTTGAAAGGTATTGCCCCATGACCAAAGCCTTTTCAGACAGTCTCTAAACTGTGATGTCCGGCTCGGAGAGATCGGGTGGGGTGCGTTTCCGGGCACCCAGTTGCACGCGGGCCAGCGTTTCGTTGGCTATCGTCTGCGCGCGCAGCATGGTATCCTCGGCCCGATCTTTGAGCTCGAGTCCGCGTTCCCGCACCAACTCGCGGGTCTGTATGCCACTACGCGGGGCCAGCAACCCGGCCATAACGCCGCCAACCATCGCACCGATAATGAACCCGGCGACAAATGATCCGCTCTCGTCCTGTCGGAAATCGTTTATGCTCATCAGACTGCTCTTGAATGCTACCAAATCATCTACGTCAGCAAGCTGTAATGCAACGTCAGGCCAGTGTCTCAGCGGTAAAACACCGATTGTGGTAATGACGCCGGAGTATACCATATCGTCGTACGGCTTGCAAGCCTGGTTATATCCGCAGAACCTTGAGCTTGTGGCGTAAGGCACGGGTATATTATTATAGATTATGTTTATTTGGGTGACACATACGGGCTATATGCTTGATTTATCGCTTTACCCATGGGTTAAATTTTAGAATCTTTTCTGATGTGAGGGTGACAGGGTATTGACAACCAACCTGATATGTATTACTATGCGCTCATATCGCAGAGTGTAAAAATACGGTTATCATTCTGTCAAGTACAGAACATGCCATCTTCTGGATTACCGGCATTATTGCTGCTGGTAGTCTCTTTTAGCTCATTGAAAAGAGTTGCATCTCCGTACAACCTGATAAGTTTCTGACTCTTACGGGTTTTCTTTCCCAAACCAGACGTGCCAAACCTGAACCTTACTATTCGGTAAGCCGAATTGTGCCCTGTTGCATTTAGGACGTGTAGTTCCCGGCGTGAACTATAAAATAGTGATCGCGGGACCTAGTAGTGAGGTGGAGTGCTCCATGATTGAGCAGCATAGAACCCTGTTATCGCCTGCCCAGACTGATCTTGATACATTTCAGCAGCGTGCTTCGCAGCGGCGACAACGTGTTAAGCAGTCAACCGATGTGCTGGTTGGTATTCTGCGTGCAGTTGTTCGCTCGGTTATCACCCCGATTCGTTCATTTGTTCGTCTTCCATCTCGTTACCTGCTCCACGCGATTATTGCATTGGTGGTGCCGTTGGCACTGGTGTTGAGCCAGGTCTGGGTCGCCCGTCCGCTCGTGGAAGAACCGGCATCATCGCCGGCACCGTTGGCCGATGCGCCGTCCGGGTTGGGGCCCATCAGCCTTGAGGTGCAGGACTACAGCAGTGGTTCGGAGGTGGGTGATCCGCCGTTGGAAGTGACCGATGCGCTGCCCATGCCGCTCTCGCTGACCTCGCGGAGTGAGGCGCTTGCGCCGCTGGTGGTTCCGGCACCGCTGGCCGGCGGGATCGAGCGGGTGAAGTTGCGCAATGGTCCTGGCCTGGAGTATGACGAAGTGTCCCGGATGGATGGCGGTACGCCGATGCAGGTTATCGGGCGTGTTGGTGACTGGTTCCAGGTGCGCGAGAATGCGAATGCGCCGGTTTACTGGGTCGCGGGGGAACTGCTGGATATCCCGGAAGCATCGATCTATACGCTCTTCGAGGTGCCGCAGTCGGATATTCCGCCGCCGCCGCCACCGAAGGTCGGTACGGTGCGCGAGAGTAATCTGAATCTGCGTGATGGCCCCGGTACAAATTATGTGAGCATGCAGAAGGTTGAGTCCGGGATGGAGGTCTCGCTGGTTGAGCAATATCAGGGCTGGATGCATGTTGCTACCGATAGCTTTGACGGCTGGGTCAGCGCCGATTTTCTGGATATTGGCGAGGGTATCGTGCCGCGTGTGCCGGAAGCCGAGGCAATCCCTGATCCCAATCCGGCGCTGGTAGGTATTGTCAATGCCGGGAATGTCAATCTGCGGAAGGGGCCGGGAACGGCTTACCCGAAGGCTGGCACCATTGGTGGCGATACGCAGGTTGATCTGCTGGCGCAGCACAAAGAGTGGTATCAGGTGCAACTGAGCGACGGTAGCAAGGTCTGGATGTTTGGGGAACTGCTGAATATTGCGCCGATGGCGCAGCGACGGGTGCCTTACACCAACAATATTCCGGCGTTGCCTGCGCCACCGCGACCGGCACCGGCATCGGCACCGGCACAACGCCATGGTGCCAGCAGTCGCAACAGCGGCAACCAGGGTGGTGGTAATGCTGCGCCGGCCACGAACAACAGCAGCGGCGGTAACTTTGTCGGTTTGCCCGCCAGCGGTGATGTCGCCGGGTTGGCAATGCAGTTTGTCGGCCACGCCTATGTCTGGGGTGGCTCCAGTCCGGGCGGCTTTGATTGCAGTGGTCTGACCAAGTATGTCTATCGGCAGTATGGTGTGGGTCTGCCGCATAGCGCGGCGGCGCAGTATAGCACGGCTTATGGCGCAATGGTCGGTATGAATAGCCTGGCTCCCGGCGATCTGATCTTCTTTGTCGGGACCGGCGGTGGGTATGGCATTACCCACGTTGCCATCTATGTCGGCGGCGGGCGGATTGTTCACGCGATGACGCCGGCCCTGGGTGTGCAGGTTTCTAACCTCTATAGTAGTTACTGGCAAAGCCATTACTATGGTGCGTTGCGCGTCTATCGATAATAGATTGCGCCAGATAGGGTAGTGGCTATGGGCCAGAGGCGAACCCGCCTCTGGCCTTCTTGCGTTGTGCCGGTTGTCGGCTGCCCGGGAATGGTGTACAATCTGCTGCGGACGCGGTGGTCATATGCCTGGAAGGGTTGCACTCCGGTAATATTGATATATTTCTGTGTGCTCTGCGTCTCTCTGGTATATTCTTCAACCGAAGTCTCACTGTGGCGATAGGAAATGGTTACAATAAGACAGGGTTCGGAACAGCTTTACCCACCGGTAGCTCTGCTGCCGGCTGATATGCGCAGACTGTAACCCTGCCTAAGGAGCATTAAGTATGAAGGGCCTGGTCTTAAGCGGTGGCAAAGGAACGCGTCTGCGACCGATTACCTACACAAGCGCCAAGCAACTTGTTCCCGTCGCTAACAAACCAGTCCTTTTTCGGGTGATTGAGTCGATTCGTGATGCCGGTATTGATGATATTGGGATTGTGATTGGCGATACGGGTGAAGAGATCCGCAATGCGGTGGGGAATGGCCGCCGCTGGGATGTGCGCATTACCTATATCGAGCAGGAGCAACCGCTGGGTCTGGCGCATGCCGTTAAAATCAGTCGAGATTTCCTGGGGGATGATCGCTTTGTGATGTTTCTGGGGGATAACTGCCTGCAAGGAGGCATCAGTCCGCTGATTCGGCAGTTTGGGAGCAGCAGTTTCAACTCCCAGATTGTGCTGAAAGAGGTCAGCGACCCGCGCCAGTTTGGGGTAGCTGAACTGGATGACACCGGGCGTGTCATGCGCCTGATGGAGAAGCCGCGTGAGCCGCGCAGCAATCTGGCGCTGGTGGGGGTGTACATGTTTGATCACCATATCTGGGAAGCGGTGGAGGCGATTCGGCCCTCGTCCCGGGGAGAGTTAGAGATCACTGATGCGATTGCCTGGTTGGTCAATAATGGCTACGAGGTGCATCCTTATGTGCATGCGGGTTGGTGGATCGATACCGGAAAGAAAGACGATCTGCTGGAGGCTAATCGCCTGATCCTGGAAGAACTGGTCCACGATGTCCAGGGGTATGTTAGCCGGGACTCGCAGATTAGCGGGCGCGTAATTATTGAACCGGGCGCGGAGGTTATTCATAGCACTATTCGTGGCCCGGCGGTTATTGGCGAGCATACGCGGATTATCAACTCTTATATCGGTCCATTTACCTCGGTGTATCACCACTGCCTGATTGAGGATAGCGAAGTTGAGCATAGCATTGTGCTGGAGAACAGTACCGTGCGTGATCTACCGCATCGCCTGGAAGACAGCCTGATCGGGCGCAATGTCGAGATTGGGCGCAGTCCGCTCAAGCCTCGGGCCTACCGCCTGATGCTGGGTGATAACAGTTCGGTCGGTGTGCTCTGATTGACACGCGTTACGCGGTGGGAGTCTGGACCCCGAAGAGCACGACATGAGCGAAAAGCGCAAAACTGCCAATGCCGACATTGCTCAGGCGATCCCGCGTTTGGCGGGAG
>CAKZQX010000259.1 GCA_937141995.1 uncultured Chloroflexaceae bacterium
ATGGTACGATATTGCACCATAATACCACAATACCACATATTGCGACAGGTATTTCTGTGCCTGTATGGTCACCTGCGGGTTCTGTAGCGGCAGGGCATGATTGTTATGCTGAGTATCAGGCGCAAGAGCCGGTTTCAGCATCACAGGTTACACCCACTAAACATATCACTAATTCTGTGCCCACAGACCGTATCATTCGCAATTTCGTGCCGGGTCAAGATCTGCACGAGATAGGCCCGTACATCTCCATTGATCTCCAGTGCAACTACTGACTCATTATCAGCGAGCCATCTAGCGGCGACAGTATACTCAACAAAGTGAGAATCGTCAATCGAGGGAATGCCGTCATGTGGCGACCCACCGGAGCGAGTCTCATCAAATAAAACACTATGTAACAGGACGTACGCGGTCAGCATTCAAATCGGACGTTTGACCCGATGAACACCCGATTCGCCTGCGGCAGCATGGGTACTTTTTCTTCGTTTTCACGAAATTTTTGCACGTAGTGCAAAAATTTCGTGAAAACGAGGGGGTTCTTCCGCACTGGCGAAGGCGGAACTATCTTCCGGGTTAGTGACCGCGTAACTCCTGTATGTAAGGCAAAATTGGTTTGCCAGTAAGAACCTGCCCAGGCAGGAGGCACAACCTCGACGACAACCGCAGATGGGACAGGGGCAGTAGTGGAATTTTCCAGGCTGTCTGATGCTGTCAGTAATGATGTCAGCGCAAGTACTATGTATAGCCGTTACCATAGTAAAAATGCCCATAAAAGCAACCCTGCTCTGCCCAGAGGAGCGCGCGCATAAGCTAGAAGATCAGTAATGTCTTGCTAATCCAGCCATGACTGAACATGACCGGGTTGAAGTGTTGCTGGATCTGTTCGTTACCTGGTCTGGACACATATCTGCATACCATTGGATTGAGATGGCATAGAAAATGCAACGATTATGGGTGGAATCTTCTTGCCCAGTTTTTGTATATAACGGTGGGTCAAATTGAACTGAGGAAACCTATATGGAGCCGCAAAATATTCAGCAACTGCTGCACCTCAACCAGACAAAGATCGTTCTGCTGGTGATGGATGGCCTGGGGGGGCTGCCGCGCACAGCCGGTGGCCTGACGGAACTCGAAACCGCACACACGCCCCATTTAGACAATCTGGCCGCAAAAGGCATCTGCGGCCTGCAGCAGCCGGTTGCCGCCGGGATCACGCCAGGTAGCAGGCCGGCCCATCTGGGTCTGTTTGGCTATGACCCGCTTACTTACCAGGTGGGGCGTGGTGTGCTCTCTGCGCTGGGTATCGGCTTTGACCTGCAAGGTCAGGATGTGGCGGCGCGGGGGAACTTCTGCACGGTTGATGCCGAGGGACGCGTCACCGACCGCCGGGCCGGGCGTATCAGCAGCGCGCGGGGCAAAGAGCTCTGCGAACGGTTGCGCCGGATTAATCTTCCCGATGTCGAGGTCTTCGTTGAGTCGGTCAAGGAGTATCGCTTTGCGCTGGTGTTGCGCGGCGAAGGACTCTCCGGCGAGTTAACCGATACGGACCCACAGCAGACGGGGGTACCCCCGTAGTCACCCGCACCCCGTCACTCTGCTGC
>CAKZQX010000260.1 GCA_937141995.1 uncultured Chloroflexaceae bacterium
CTATCCTCCGCCACATGTGGGAGCACCTGATCCACGTCAGCACTGGTCGTTTCGCGGTGTTCGCGCATGTCGTGTTGTGCGTGGTCCAAACGTCCACTGCGTAACTCGTGTCAGTAACAGGAGTTACGCGGTGCGCATGCAAACGGGACATTTCACCCGATGGCAGCCAGATGCGCCTGCGGCAGCATGGTACGTTTTTATCTTTTTCACAAACATGTTGCACACAGTGCAACATGTTTGTGAAAAAGATCTGATCTCTTCCGCCCTGCCGGAGGCGAGTCGGGCCGTTTATTCAGGCACATGCCGGGTTTGGAACCGACCGCGTAAGACCTGTCATTAATAGAGCGGAAAATCTGTTCCGAAATCAGGCTTCGGGAACAGAATAGAGGTTAAGGAGAAGAGATACATATGACACAGGTACACTTTCCCGCTGGTTTTACCTGGGGAGCCGCGACTTCCTCATACCAGATTGAAGGCGCTGCTCAGGCCGACGGCAAAGGTGAGTCGATCTGGGACCGCTTTACCCACACGCCGGGCATGATCGAAGACGGTAGCACAGGAGACGAGGCATGCGATCACTACCACCGCTGGCGCGAAGATATTGCCCTGATGAAGGAGTTGGGATTGCATGCATACCGCTTCTCGATTGCCTGGCCGCGTATTCTGCCGCAGGGATGGGGGCAGGTCAATCAGGCGGGTCTGGACTTCTACAGCCGTCTGGTCGATACGCTGCTGGAGCAAGGCATTGAGCCCTTTGTGACGCTCTACCACTGGGATCTGCCCCAGGCGCTGCAGGAGCGGGGTGGCTGGCCGGAGCGTTCCACAGCGCAGGCGTTTCTTGAGTATGCCGATATCGTCAGCCGGCATCTGGGCGACCGGGTGAAGCACTGGATTACCCACAATGAGCCCTGGTGCGCCGGCATGCTCGGATATCAGACAGGCCGGCATGCCCCCGGCATTCAGGACTGGTATGCAGCCCTGGCCGCCGGCCATCATCTGCTGCTGTCGCATGGCTGGGCCGTGCCGGTGCTACGCCAGAACAGCCCGGCGTCCGAAGTTGGGATAACGCTCAACTTCACCCCGGCGATGCCCGCCGCACCCAGTCCCGCCGATTTTGCGGCCTACCGGCACTTTGACGGGGCGTTTAATCGCTGGTTTATCGATCCGCTCTATGGGCGGCACTACCCGGCGGATATTGTGGCGGACTATGTTGCCGCCGGGCATCTTCCGGCGCATGGCCTGGATTTTGTGCAGACGGGTGACATGGAAGCGATTGCTACGCCAACCGATTTCCTGGGGGTGAACTACTACACCCGCGAGGTTGTACGTAGCACCACAATCCCCGAGAGCGAGAACCAGCCACGCACGGTCTTCCCCGCCCCGGCAGACGAACAGACCGATATGGGCTGGGAGATCTATCCCGAAGGGCTATATGAACTGCTGGCCCGCCTGCATTTTGCGTATCGCCCCGGTACGATCTATGTCACCGAGAATGGCGTCAGTTTTGACGACCAACCTGATGCTGAGGGACGCGTACGCGACCAGCGACGGCAGCGCTATCTGCGGGATCACTTTGTCGCCGCACAACGGGCGATTACGGCAGGCGTGCCGCTGGCGGGCTACTTCGTCTGGTCCTTGCTCGACAACTTCGAGTGGGATCGGGGCTACACTCAGCATTTCGGCATTATCTGGGTGGACTATGCGACACAGCAACGCATTCCCAAAGACAGCGCGCGCTGGTACAGCCAGGTCATCGCCGCCAACGCAGTTGAAGTGTCGGATGCGGGCTGAGGCGGGCCTGCTGCACGCGACTTCCTTTGCATGGTATACTCATGCATGAACTCTGAGGAAACAGGTCGGCAACCTAGTCCGGGTGCTCCTATCCCGGTACGTCATGCAGAGGAAGAGAAGCAGCAAGGAGGATCGAATGCGCAGGTATGTTCCACTCGTATGTATGGCTTTATTGATGATACTCGTGGGGACGGCATGTTCCACGGCTCGTCCCGCCAGTGGACCGTCCGAGGATGAACCGCAAGTCAGGAGTGTGGGCGAGGCGGCGGCGACAACCCTTATTCGCACCTTGATGCCCCGGGTCCAGGCCGCGATGCAGGAGGGCGGGCCGGTCTATGCACTGGACTTCTGTTCGGTGCGCGCACAGCCACTCACGGAGGAGGTGAATGAGCAACTCCGTGGGGTTGATATCAAACGCACATCGTTCAAGTTCCGTAACCCGCTGAATGCCCCGGATACCTACGAAGCCGCCGCACTGCGCTACTTCCAGAATACCCTGGAGGAGCAGGGCAACCTGCCGCAGTATTATGTTCAGCAGATCCGATCAAATGAATATCGCTACTATAAGCCGCTGGTCGTCGGTGAAGCCTGTTTGAATTGCCATGGCGACCCGGCCCAGTTCTCACCCGAACTGCAGCAGACATTGAATGAGCGCTACCCGAATGATCGCGCGGTTGGCTTTGAAGAAGGCGATTTTCGCGGCGTTGTCCGTGTTACTATTCCGGAGGCAATGGTGCAGTAGCATCTCGTCAGTCCGTTAGCCGCACAGCAGTAAACCGGCGTCTCTATGCCTCAGAGTATCATGCGGCGGCGGCATAAAACGCAGTATCGTTACGTGTTCCGGCGTACTTCCCCGGCAGGGGAGTATGCCGGTTTTTGGTTGGCATGTTGTATGACCTGAGTTATGCGCGCTGACCTGCCGTCCGCAAATGGGCATCAATCCAGGCCAACTCCGCAGATGACAGCACGGGCGCAGGTGGCTGCGGCTGATAATCAATGCGCAGATCATACCGGGCACTGGTGTAGATCCGCTGGAGTGCCTGGTTTAACTCAAGTGGCACATCCGGATCAGGACCGCGCAAGGGAACCGGAACGACGGGTAGCGCCTGCTGACGCACAAGCGGCCAGATAGCAATCTGTGGGCGCTGCTCGGCCCGGCTAAGAAAAATGAAGGAGGAGGCTACCGGCAGCGGAGTCGTCACCGGCGGTCGGCGTTCGCCACGCAACAGATCAACTTCAAGCAGGTGAACGGCGCTTCGAAGGAGGTCACGCCGTTTACGTTCATAGGCGTCGGCATCTGCGCCCGGGCGTTTGTTGGCCGGCGAGAGAATTTCGATAACCGTCACCAGTGTTTCCTCACCACCGACACGGATCTCAATGCGGCGGTACTGTGCCGGTTTATCCAGCGCAACTTCGCCCATAAGCGTAGCCGGGGCAATCACCACCGGTTCATGCTGTGGCAGCGGTCGGTCGTGCTGCACCAGAGCAACATCGGGAACCAGCACTCGCGCCGGCGTGTCGGTTGCCCACTTTCTCTGCATTCATGCAATGAAATGGCATTCGTTTCACTGATTTGGTTGCTTTCCCTGATTTCCTGGAAGGATACCACTGGTCAATTCCTTACTATAAATCAACCAGTGGTATCCTAAAGTCCTCAATCCTCAGTTCTTTTTACGCTTAGACAAGGTTTACGAAGGTTTTCCGGGTTATGCGAGTGAGCCGTTTGCTGACGCGCTCAACCTGTCCCCTGTCCCCTGTTCCCTATCCCCTCCTATGCACCGGCAGTTGATGTAACCATGGGCCGGGTCAACTTCTGCTCGCGGCGGATGCGCTCTTCCACCAGTTGGGCCGACAGCAGTACCAGCGGCAGGCCCGTGCCGGGGTGGGT
>CAKZQX010000261.1 GCA_937141995.1 uncultured Chloroflexaceae bacterium
CTGAGGAAGCGATGGAAGAGGCCACGCCTGAAGACGAAGGCGCGGCGATGGAAGAGGCCACGCCTGAAGACGAAGGCGAGACAACGGGAGAGAGCGGGGCAATGCCCGGCGAGGGTACCACTGTGGATATTGCCCGTGCCACCTGGACGACCGGCTGGTTCCAGGCCGCGATCTATGATCAGTTGCTGCAGGAACTGGGCTACGAGATCTCGCAGCCGAGCGAGCTGGGCGCCGAGCTCTTCTATGTTGCCGCTGCCGAGGGTGATGTTGACTTCTGGCCGAATGGCTGGTTCCCACTGCATAACAATTTTATCCAGCAGGAAGATGTGCAGGGGAATGTTGAGCAGGTAGGCTTCCAGGTTGAGGCCGGTGCGCTTCAGGGCTACCTGGTGGATCGGGCGACCGCCGAGGAACTTGATGTCACGAACCTGGAAGACTTCACGCGCCCCGAGGTCGTCGAGGCATTCGATAGCGATGGCGATGGTCTCGCCAATCTGACCGGCTGTAACCCCGGTTGGGGCTGTGAAGCGGTGATCGAGCATCATCTGGATGCCTATGAACTGCGCGACTATGTGCAGCATGTGCAGGGTACCTATGCCGCCCTGATGGCGGAGACGATTAACCGCTATGAGGATGGTGAGCCGATCTTCTTCTACACCTGGACGCCCAACTGGACCATTGCTGAACTGGTGCCGGGTGAGGATGTGGTCTGGATTGGTGTGCCCTTCCCCAGTCTGCCGGAAGATCAGGCGGAACTGGAAGACCAGACCGTCGCTGAGGGGGTTGAGGGGTGTGTGGCTGAGCCGTGCGATATGGGCTTCCCGCCCAATGACATCCGCGTGGTTGCCAACACGGAGTTCCTGAACAGCAATCCCGCCGCAGCGCAACTGTTTGAACTGGTGGTTATTCCGCTCCAGGACATCGCCGATCAGAATGTGAAGATGCAGGAGGGTGAGGACAGCGAGGATGATATCCAGCGCCACGCCGGCGAGTGGATTGAAGCAAACCGTGATCAGGTTGATCAGTGGCTGGAAGAGGCGCGTGCCGCGGCCGGCACGACCGCCGAGGTTGCTGAGTAGTTCCGTAACAGGCTTATGTGTCAGCAGGGGCGGGAGCTTATTGCTCCCGCCCCTGCTTTGTTGTGTTTATGTCGTAGCAGCGCGGTTATTCCCACCAGACCCAGTGCCACGACGACACCGGGAATGGACGCGGCAGATCCGGATCGTTACTGCGTGGCAGTTTATTGTTCACCGGGTTAACGCCATTACCGCGCGCATAGATGTAAGCTGGTTTGCCCGCGTTCATCTCAAAGACTGTCTGCACCCAGGCTTCACGGATTGAACGTTGCAGTGCCGGAAACTCGATACCAATAAATGTCGGTATGCGCATGTTATCGACAAATGGTCCGCCAAAGGCAATATCAGCCATGTTGCTCTGATAACCCATCAGCATATGCGCGCCCTGGAAGGCATTAAACCAATCACTGATGGCGCTGACTCGCAGCGTCTGGCAGGTGGCAAAACCCATCCAGCGCACATTCTGGTAGCGAGCCTGCCCACCGAAGAAGGAGCCTGAAGCCTGGTTGGAGCCAAAGTAGATCCGAGACGGGCTACCATGACCGGCAAAATAGACAAAGTCGGCCCGGTCTACCCCAAATGAGCAATCAAGTCCGCCTAACGAACAATCACGCCAGTCACGCTCCCAGGCGGCGTAGTTGGTCCAGCGGAAGGTGCGACTCCACCCCAGGTCGCGCATTTCACGATCAAAGCCGTTGCCGTCCGGTGGCACTCCCGGCAGATCTGCACCACCTGACCCTGGCGGATCATAATCTTGCACCCACTCCAAACCAAAGCTATAGTTTGAAGCGGCCAGCGTGATCGTGTCTGCTTCGCGCTGGTCGGGTTGCCTGGCGGTTGTAGCTGCCGAGGCAGCCGTACCGCCCCGCGTGATCAGTGGCAGGTAGAGCGCCGGAACCACGCTGGGGCGCAGTGACACAATATCCGCTGCTTCAGCACTACGACTGTCGCCGGCACTCAGGCGCAGCGTTGTGCTGATCGGAACGCCACTTGAACGGCCAAGTACCGGCAGTTGGTCTGTCTCCACCGTTACGGTTTCGGTCGTTGTGCCGCTACCCAGGACCGTTCCATCATCCAGTGCAAGGGTATAGGTGTAGGGTGGCTCGCCGCCGGTAATGCTTCCCGTCACTGTGACGGACTCGCCGGGTGTAAAGAGTGTATTATCCTGCGGACTGGTGATTTCAACACTCGGCAAGAAGCCGGTAACGCCAGGAAACCTGAGCGTACGTAGTACCGCTGTCTGTCCGTCAATTTCTGCCGTGGCTTCCGGGAATGACCACATTGGCATCATGACTTCCTGCGGCTCGGCGGGATGTCCCACATAGTAGGCCAGCACCGGAGTGCCGGGCTCAATGTTGGTACCGGGGAAACTGTCACGCAGTTGCTGGATGACCTCGTTCTCGGATACAACCGTAAATCGGTCGATCTCCTGAAGATCCTGATCAAACCAGGGTTGGGCATACGCCGCGAGGCCGGGGATATCACTTCCCAGGGTTGGCTCACCACTGTCGAAATTGGTCGCCGTGAAAAGCAGTGAGAGATGCCCGCCCGGTCCATTCATCGGCAGGCGGATCTCCTCCTGTTGTTCGGTCAGGCCCACCTGCACCGACAGGGGCACGCGCACAATGGCGGCGATGTGCTGTTCCGCCGCCGGCCCATCATCATCGGGGGTCTGATTGCTGGTTTTGGCAATCGTTACCTCGTAGGGCAAATTCTCATCCTGGCAATTGCGCACCTCGCCTGCTGTCTCGCTAAATGGGAACAACTCATTGACGAGCAAGAAGTCACATGCCTGCGCTTTCACGGTTTGCGGATCGAATGGACCACGCTCCTCCTCGGCGAAGGCGCGTGTCGCATTGTATGCGAAAAAGCCGCTGCTTGCCCCATACTGCTCCAGAATGGGTGTTCCCGTCTGTTCATCACCTGCTTTCCCTACTACCGTGAAACGGGGGGTATCGGCATGGCTGGTATCGGTATACACCTTCTGACCACCAATGCCGGCAAACCGACTCGAGAGACTCAGCGTCTCCACACTGCTAATTTCCGGCGAGATGATATTGAAGACCGGCAGTTCGGACGGGATCTGGAGCGGCGTAGCCTGTGCGGGCTGTTCTACTGTAGCCGGTATTTCGGGTTCCGGCAGGTGGGCTCGGACGGGCACAGAGGCCGGAACTGCTATCAGGCCGGCACACAGCAGCATGATCAGCCAGAGCGCACGAATGAATAATCCCGAAGAGTGGGGATTGCGGGGCATACGTACCTCCTTGTACTTTTTGGCATCAGATAGGGATGGATTGTAAATTGTAACAGGTTCAACTATTCTTGACAACCGCCTATGTCGTCAATCTGGATGACAATTTTTATAGATACGCATGATACGCTCCGGTGGGTGGTAGTGGATACGCAACCGGCGTCAGCACACACATCTCGCAAATATCGTGTACAATAAACATCTGAGTAGTCCTGCAACTCTACGCCATGTACAACAAATAGTGAGCAATAGTTTTACGGACGGATAGATTATGTTTAAACGATTGTTTCGCCGCGGTCAGGATGCGCCGCGCACCGAGGAAGAGGCCCACGAGGAAGAGCAAAAGGTCGAAGAGAGCCTGGAAAAGTCCCGCCAGGGTATGTTCGGCCGCATCAGCCAGATGTTTGCCACCGATGAGCCGATTACCGAGGAGTTATGGGACGACCTGGAGGAAGCGCTGATCCAGGGCGATGTCGGGATTGAGACGACGTTATACCTGGTGAACCGCACCAAGGACCGCGCGAACCGCAACAATGTCAAGAAGGCGCGCGAGGCCCGTGATATGCTTAAGGCCGAGATGGTCAGTACCTTTCAGGAGTATGCCGAGCAGCCGGCACCCGTTAGCACGCGCCCGTTTATTATCCTGGTTGTCGGCGTGAATGGCTCCGGCAAGACTACCCTGATCGCCAAGCTGGCCCAGCGCTACAAGCGTTTTGGCCGCAGCGTCATGCT
>CAKZQX010000262.1 GCA_937141995.1 uncultured Chloroflexaceae bacterium
ATGACATGCAGTAGCAGCATCAAGGAACGTCCGCCGTCGATAGCAATTTCGAATGTGTGGAAGCCGCCGGTAATCATGGACCAGGCCGCCAGCAAGATCCAGCCCGCCGGAGCGTGGTCATACCAGTAGGCATAGGGCGTAAGCTGACCCATCTTTGCAATCGCGTACGCCTGCGACATGTAGATCCCCTCGTCACCCAGGTACAGGGGAAAGCCAAACATGTTGTAGCTGTGAACGATTAGCGTGGCAATTGCCAGGGCCACCAGAGCTATATTCGACCAGACCACACTGACACGCTGGTCGCCGACAAAAGTGGATGTCAGTGTCGTGCTCATGCTTTAGCTCCTGTTGCTGAGCCGCGATGGGCATTCACATGCTTCGTCTTCTCCCAGGTGTTATTCTTCTTCAGATGGCGGAAGACCGCGCGCAGGGCACTGATCCCCAGTAGTACCTGGAAGGGATAGAACGATACCAGCAGCCGCAACCACATCAGGCGGGGCATCTTCAGGTTATGGGCCTCGACAAAGTCACACAACCCGACCCAGTTAATGACATACTGCCCAATCAGCATGTAGGCCGGCAGCCAGAGGATCATCGCCACCAGCGGCGGCATCTCGGTGAAAAACATAGTGTACAGCGCCAGCGGCACATACAGCGCATTGAGCGACTGCAAGATGGGCGATGAGAGGGTATAGAAGGCCAGCAGGCGTTGCCCCAGTTTCGGTAGTTGCCAGTAGACCCCCTGCCCGAGCACCTGTAGGAAACCCTGGTTCCAGCGAGTCCGCTGCTTAATAAACTGACCGATACTCGGCGGCGTCTCCTCTTTGGTCACATACGCATCTTCATAGACCACGCGGATGCGCTCACCCATAATGCTCAGGCGGATACCGATGCCAATAATGTTCAAAATCTCGCGGGTAAAGAAGATCGTATTGCCGCCCAGCGGAATAATCCCAACATCAGAGTGGTAGTGCAGGCGGCTCTTGAACCAGAAGAAATACTCCAGGACGTTGAGCGCCGAAAACCAGTTTGAGTCAAAGTTCATCAACTGCACACCGGACTGCACAACCTTCACACCCTCGTTGATCATCACCGTATTGACGACATTGAAGACATCAGGATGGATCTGATCCTCCGAGTCAAAGATCGTAATCACATCATTCTGGGTATATTTGTACCCAATGTTCAGACCGTGCGGCTTATTAATCGGCGTATCCTGAAAGACAATCAGCCGGACGTTTTGAATGCCTCTGGGGGCCAGTTCGGCAATCTTTTCTTGAACCTTCTCAATCGTTCCCTTGTCATCGATCCGACAGATAACAACGACTTCCATCAACTCCAGCGGGTAGTTGGCTTCCAGCACTCCCTCAATCGTGTGCTGAATAACTTCTTCTTCGTTGCGGGCCGGAAGGAGTACGGTAAAGCTTTTTTGTGCTGGTGCAAATGTTTGCGGAGCGCGGGCCTGTTCACGCCGTTTGGCTTCACTCCAGGTATACAGCATAAGGTAGGAACTGTGCGATACCTGAAGCAGCAGAAGCAACGAAATGATGACCAAGACGATCTCAAAGCCGGACATTGTGAAAACCTCCTGGATTGTAGTGTAAGACGACCGACAAACCCGGACTTAGTGTGTCAAGAGATCGGCTTTGACCTCACTCACTTCCGTACCGCTGGCGGCGTTGCCAGATGCCGTCTGCGCCGGAGCGCTTGTTCTGATGGTAGGAGCGTACCCGATGGAAATCAATATCGCGTGAATGAGCTACCGTGTGAACTGTGAGATTTGTTACTTTTGATAACGTTAAGTTCTGATTAAGTAGCTTACAGGCAGCAGTGCCTGGGCCGGAAAGAAGGAGTGACTGGTTTCGCAAAAGTGTGATCTGAGTCACACTGCTGAACATGGAATATTTTGCGGAATAGCGCATTGGTATCACGTATAACCCTGATAATCTCTTTCTGGACAAAGACTGATAAGTCACATCTCCATTTTTACGAAATATAAACATATGCTGTGTTTCTCGTCATATTTACCCGGTAACTGGCTAAGTGTGTTATGAACGAGTCACGCTGTTTATTTCTGACAGCTCTGTTATGTTATTACGACAGCTACGTATGTGTCCTTGTCGTAGCCAGCAGTTTAATTCACCTGCATATCGAATGTATTACCAGACTGTCACACTATTGGGGAATCTGCGTGAAGAAACATATACTATTGTATCGTGTCGAGCAATATTCAGTGTTCTTCCGTGATTTACGCTCTTGCATAATGTAGTATTTTTTCTATGCGCGCTGGGTAATCATTCGGTAATCATTTGGTAATGGCGGTTCGTTACACTTACCCTGGATGAGCAGTTAACATCCCGTGAGGGTCTGTATCCATCTAATGAAGTTTAACAACAGAGCGCGGATATAGATTGCAGTAGCTCTTGTTCTCTATTCTCTGTACTACCCGGAAAGCGAGGTTGCGTTGTTGGCATAGCTCAAACGTTGTACGAGCAGTCGTGGTAATGCAACCGTAAGACAGCCTGTTTCATCTCCTGCGGAGGAACTGGTTGCTGGCGGTGGGCGGCAGCAGTCTATACCGCAGTATAGCGAGGTTCTCGGCACTCGCTGGTAATACAACCGTAAGGCTTGTATGCATGGGCCACAAAAGGCATTGCAATGCCGTTCGCGGCATATCGGGTGCTGTGCCGGTGGCGAAATGTGCGCGGCAATGTTCGTATTATCTTTATTCATGCGGCTGGTTAATCCTACCGTAATTTGTTGCCCCTACTATAAAAGGGTGAATAGTGAGCGAGGCGTCAGTATGGCGCAATAATTCCGGATTACATGATCTGAGATAATCGAGGTGGAAATCATGAACCATGTGCGATTGACGATGTTGATCTGTGGTGCGCTGCTCCTGGGTGTCATTGCCGGCGTCGCGCCCAGCCATGCCCAGCCCCCACAAGCGCAGCCCTGGTCGGCAGAGGCATTTCGCCTGGTCTGGCAGCGCACCGATACACTGGTTGAAACGGGTGCTGCCGATTATGGCTGGTACTGGGGACCGGAGCCGCGCAGCCGGCCCATGCTTGAGCGGGATGAGGACTCACCCGGCGGTAAACGCCTGGTCGTTTATTATGATAAGGGCCGGATGGAGTTGCCGGTGCAGTTGGCTTCCGGACTGAGCACACGCCAGCTTACCTTTGGTCGGCTGGTGGCCGAGATGGTTTCGGGCAATGTGCAACTGGGCACGCAGCGTATTGATGCGGGTCAACCGGCCTTTATCCCGGTTGCGGGCGATATTGATGATCCAATCGCGCCGACCTATGCCGCCTTTGCCCGCGTGATCGCCAATGGCAGCGTTCCGCCGGCTCCGGGCGCGCGCCCTGATCGGGAAATTGACCGCACCGGCTCACTGATCAACCGCGCTGATCTGGCGGCGGCGTATCCGGAGACGACTTTTGATGCGTATGACGATCTGCTGGGCCACAACATTCCGGGGGTGTTTAGCGCGTTTATGCAGCGGCAGGGGCTTGTCGAAACGCCGGAAGGGCAGCAGGTTGAACAACTGATCGATCCGCTGGCAGTGATCGGGCGGCCGCTGAGCGAGGCTTACTGGGCCGAGGTGGAACTGAACGGCACTGTGCGCCCCATTCTGGTGCAACTGTTTGAGCGGCGTGTGCTGACCTACAACCCGGCAAATCCTGAGCCGTTTCGGGTGGAGATGGGCAATGTCGGGCTGCACTACTTTGTCTGGCGCTACGCCGGGGATCAGCCCCGCACAAGCCGGCAGGAGCATCTGCTTGACCATTTTGAGAATGGCGACCAGGGACTCAATGGGAGCTACTGGTTCAGCTTTGATGATCGCGGCGATGGAGGTGCTTCAACCGCCAGTAATCGCCTGATCTCGCCCGGCGTTGACGGCAGTGTGCGCGCGATGCGCTTTGAGCATAATGTCAAACCGGCGATTGATTTCAGCTTTGCCGCGCTGGCTCTAAACCTCGATCCGGGTGGGAACCCGGTGGATCTGCGGGGCTTTGGGGCAATCGGGTTCTGGGCGCGCAGCAGCGGCGAACGGTACGCCGTTCGGCTCAACAGCGCGCTGACGGATGATCCATTAATTACCACTTTTACCGCACCGGGTGAGTGGACCTGGGTGGAACTGCCGCTGGCCCTTATGCAGCCGGAACCGGGGTCGGCACCGATTGACCATTCCCAGGCGTTGGCCACCGCCAATCGCATTGAATTTCGTCCCGCGCGCAGCCCCAGTGCCGGCTTCCTGGACATTGATAACCTGGTCCTCATTCGGGGCGTGATCGCTACGCCGCCGGAGAAGCCGGGATTGCCGATGATCGATAACTTTGAAGATGGCGATCTGCTGTCGGTGATTAATACCGAGTGGTTTACCTACAACGACCGGGACGATAGTGGGAGTTCGGTGGCGGAAATTACGATTGTTGAGCCGGGCGCCCATGGAAGTGACCGCGCGTTGCGCTTCCGCGGCTCGTTCTACAACGAGTGGGGACCCGCCTACCTGGGGATGGGTGTACCGCTGGCGGCGAACGATCAGCCGGTTGATCTGAGTGACTATTCCGGGGTAGAGTTGAGTGTGCGTACCGATGGACAGCCCTATAAGCTGCAGATGACTTCGGCGTTGATCGAGGGCGATAACCAGTATATTCTCGTCATCGTTGCGCCGCCCGAGTGGACCACGCTCTACATTCCGTTTAACCGGCTTGTACCGGCGCAAGAAGAACAGTCGATTACCTGGGAAGTTGCCCGTACCCAGATCGAGAATATCATCATCACGCCGCTGAAGCGCACCGAAGCCTTCCAGTTGCTGATCGACGATGTGCGCCTGGTGAAGTAGGCCGGGCCTATGTTGCTCGTAATACACCGGAAATGCAGCCATGCTATGCTAACGTTGTGTATGAGAAGCCTGGTATGGTTTGGAATTCCTGAACAAGGAGGTAGTACAATGGAGCCGATTACCTGGCTATTGTTAGCTGCTGCGGCAGTTGGTGGTGTGGGACTCTGGTATAGCTGGAAACGCCGCAAGGACACCAAGAAACCGGAGTAACTGCACTTGTTGGTTTTGTAGTTTTGGACTGACCGCAGGGCACTGCACAACATATGCGGTGCCCTGCGGTTCTTTCATTCATAGGACTTACGCGGTCGGTTCCCAACCCGGCATGTGCCTGAGAACGGCCCGCCCTGCCGGAGGCGAAATTGCCTTTTGGGTAAGCAACTGCGGAAGTCCTGTCACTGCCGGCACTGGTATAGATCAATCCATCGGCAGATGGGTGTAGGTCGCTGGTTCCGCCAGCAGGTAGTCGTAGGCGCTCAGGGCGGCCCGGGCGCCTTCCCCCAGCGCAATGACTACCTGTTCCCCAAAGGCGGTTGTAACATCTCCCGCCGCAAACAGGCCGGGCACCGAGGTGGCGTTCTGGTTGTCCACCTTGATAAAGCCCTCCGCATTCATCTCGACCAGGCCGCGGGCAAAATCGGTGTTGGGTTGCAGGCCCAGATCGACGAATGCAGCATCGATCCCCAGATTACGCGTTTGCCCATTGCGCTCGATAATCACTTCACCCGCGTGGAAGTCACCAACGATCTCCTTTACGCGATAACCATCAAAAAGTTCAACATTGGGCCGCTGCTCCAGCGTGTGGGCCAGCATGCCGGACGTGTCCAGGTGAACCGGGGCAATCAGGTAGACCTTCTGGGCAATACGCGCCAGTTCACCTACGCCGCGCAGAGCGCGGGGAGTGGTGCCGATGACGGCGGCGGTTTTGCCGGTCATCATATTGGCATAGGTGGTAATCGAATAGCCCAGGCCATGCCCAACAAACTCCTGCGCGTAGGGAACGTTCAGCGGCACAGCCGTTGCACCCGTGGCAATAATGACTGTCGCACTCTCCTGCACGCCGTGGTTGACCGTTTCAACCCGAAATCCGGTATCACTCTTCGTAATGGCTGTCACCCGGTCACGCATATGCTGCTCCGAATGGGTACTGAGGCGGCGCGCAAACAGGTTGACGGCCTCGCTGCCGGCCCGGTATGCCTCTGATTCCTGATCGGCCAGGCTCTGGCTCCAGTCAGACTTTCCGCATAACTCGTCGTAGATCACCAGGAAATTGAGTCGTTTGCCAAGCGCGTAGATTGCGGCTGATAGTCCTGCTGCACCTGCGCCAATGATGATAACGTCACGCATCTGGTAGCCTCCTTGCTAACTGTTCCGACCACAACGGCGTATGCCGGCCGACACCCGCCGGCGGTGTCGTAGCGGTGTCGTACCGAGACAGGCTGATATTCCGATTGGGATCGGTTTGATCCTGATATCATTCCCAGGTATGCAATTCAGTGTAGCACAGTCTGCCCCTAAACACCAAGACCGGCGGACCGGCAGGCGCGGTTGCTGTCACAACGACGGTTCCTGCTGCCGGCGTCCGCGGAAGCGCCGCAGCAAGGCGGTGACAAAGTAATCCAGTGCCTCGACCCGCAGCAGCACACAGAGCCCCAGATAGACCAGCGCGCCCACGCCCCCGGCGATGAGAATAGTCACCAGCGGGCCGCGTACCGGCATCCAGGCGGCGGTATCCAATCCGCCGGCGAGGAGATGCACCAGCAGGGCCATCAGGCTGCCCGCAACAACCGTTTTGAGCAGCGCTTCGCCCACCCGCACGCCCTGCAGTGAGACATGCCGCCGCAGCAGCCAGAACAGCAGCAATGCATGCCCGATCCACTGGGCCGAGTTGCCCAACACCAGCGCTAGAAACCCAAGTTGTGTCGCCGTTTGCAACAGCACCATTACGGTCAGCAGGTAGATCCCGATGGCCGCCCCCTGGACCAGATTGGGCGTGAGGGTATTTTTGCGGGCATAGAAGGCAAAGAGCAGCACCTGATCAACGGCGGCAGCGGGCAAACCGGGCAGATAGAAAAGCAGCGCCGTGGCCGTTACCAGCGTGTCCTGCGCTTCAAATGCACGTCGCTGGAAGAGCAACTCCGTGATGGGAACTGCCAGAGTTGC
>CAKZQX010000263.1 GCA_937141995.1 uncultured Chloroflexaceae bacterium
ACCCCGCCGCGCAGAGCGGCCAGGAGTTTTTCCTTCAGACCGCCAATGGGCAGGACGCGGCCGCGCAGGGTGATCTCGCCGGTCATGGCCACGTCCTTGCGCACCGGAATGCCGGTGCGTGCGGCTCGCTCCGCGTCGGTACGAGCAATCTGGGTCAGTGCAAACAGATTGTCGAGATGGTTCATAAGGGTTATGGGTTATGGGTTACGGTTATGGATTAATGGCTGTAGTATAGCATAGGGTTGCGGGATGAGTGACAGCAATGGGGCAGCGCACGCTGGCGGCGGCGTGGCGGGCGTTACGTTGTGGCCGGTTGGGGCGCATACTGCGCAAAAATCACCTGCAGAACGCCGAGAATAGTCCTGATGTTATCAATATAGTAGCGCTCCTGATCGATGATAATATCATTCTGCTCCAGCTTGAGAAACTGCCAGATCTCGCCGGTTGTGACACAGCCGAAAATCGTCTCGATGCCGGTTGCATCCCGCTGGTTGAGCCGAAGCGCGCCCAGCATCTGGGCAACACACTGACCGAGCCCGGTTTCGATATCATTCTTCTTCGCCTCAATAATGCACACAATCGGAGCCTGGATCAGCGGCAGGGGTGGGGTTGCGGTAACGATAAAGTCGCACTCGCCGATCAGACCGCTATCCGGATCAACATCCAGGCGCTGACCGGAGTAGATCGAAACGCTGTCGTGGGCAAGTTCACGGCTGGTCAGCAGGATCGGCACAATAATAAACTCCGACCGGGCCTTCTCACTGCCCAGCGCCAGGGGCATGCCTTTGTCCAGCGCATCTTGCAACCAGCGCGGCAGATCCAGCGGCTGCACATCGGCAAACAGATGCGCCTGCCGAATGGTTAACCCGAATGCCCGGCACACACCGTCAAGCGTAAAGTTGCCATAGGTCATAGGCGCCTCCTTGTCACTCGCATTATTCTGGATTGTACCATGGGTATGTTCAACCTGCGTCTACCGGCAACGCACACGGAAGGCGTGTGTTACAATCGGGGCATCACCCTGAGCAATCAGTTATCAGCCGTCAGTGTTCAGCCTGGAACCTGACGAAATACGAATAGCTACCGTCGTGCTGCCTGATGAACGTTGTAAAAATAGCCCGGATATGAAATGACCTGGAATCCCGGCTTATGAACGTTGCAAAAATAGTCCGGATACGTAATTTTTTCACTGGAGTCCCGGCTTTAGCCGGAGGATGCCTACCGGGACAGGGCACAGTGCTGGGAACGCCTGATCCGGCTGAAGCCGGGACTCCTGATCATCGCATGCCCGGATTAAACATTCAAACTTCCCGAAGGCAGCACTATGTGAGTTCCTGCCGGAGAAGGTCATATTTATACTGTTTGAGTTACACGGCGAGGTTTTTGTGAATGACGGAAGGAGAAGTCATGTCAATCCTGACTGAGTTACCTGCCTGGAAAGCGCTGGAGCAGCACTACCGGCAGATCGCCGGCCTGCATATGCGCGACCTGTTTGTGCAGGATGCCGATCGCTTTAAACGTTTTTCGGTGCAGTTCGGGGATATTCTTCTCGACTACTCGAAGAATCGCATCACGGAAGAGACGATGCGCCTGCTCTTTCAACTGGCACGCCAGGCGAATCTCTCCACGGCAATCAGGGCGATGTTTACCGGCGAGAAGATTAACAACACCGAGGGCCGCGCCGTGCTGCATGTGGCGCTGCGCAACCGCTCTAATCGGCCAATTGCCGTCGATGGGCAGGATGTGATGCCGGAGGTGAACCGGGTGTTGGGCAAGATGCGCACCTTCAGCGAAGCGGTGCGTTCCGGGGCATGGCAGGGCTACACCGGCAAGCCGATCAACGCCGTGTTCAACATTGGCATTGGCGGGTCGGACCTGGGGCCGCAGATGGTGACGCAGGCGCTGACACACTACACGAAGCGCGATCTGCAGACCTACTTTGTTTCCAACGTTGACGGCACCGATATCGCCGAGACGCTGCGGCGGGTCAACCCGGAAACGACGCTCTTCCTGGTGGCCTCCAAGACTTTCACCACCCAGGAGACGATGAGTAATGCCCACACTGCCCGTGCCTGGTTCCTGGAAAGCGCAAAGGACGAAGCGGCCATCGCCAAACATTTTGCCGCACTCTCGACCAATGCAACGGCAGTGGAGAAGTTTGGCATCGACACCGCGAACATGTTCGAGTTTTGGGACTGGGTCGGCGGGCGCTACTCGGTCTGGTCGGCAATCGGGCTCTCGGTGGCGCTGGCAATTGGTATGGATAACTTCGAGGCATTCCTGACCGGGGCGCACCGGGTGGATGAGTATTTCCGCGCCACGCCATTTGAGGAGAATATCCCGGTAATTATGGGCTTGCTGGGCATCTGGTATAACAACTTCTTTGGGGCAGACTCCCACGCCATTCTACCCTACGACCAGTATCTGGCGCGCTTCCCGGCCTATTTCCAGCAGGGCAATATGGAAAGCAACGGCAAGAGCGTGACGAAAAATGGTGCCTGGGTGGACTACTCGACCGGGCCGATCATCTGGGGCGAGCCGGGCACCAACGGACAGCATGCCTTTTACCAACTGATCCACCAGGGCACCAAGCTGATCCCGTGTGACTTCCTGGCCCCGGTCAGGTCGCTCAACCCGGTTGGCGCGCATCATCCCATTCTGCTCTCCAACTTCTTTGCGCAGACCGAGGCGCTGATGCGGGGCAAGACTGAGGCTGAGGCACGCGCGGAGTTGGTGGCATCCGGGGTGAAGGGGGAGCAACTGGAGCTGCTGATCCCGTCCAGGACTTTTCGGGGGAATAAGCCGACCAACTCGATGATGTTTAAGGAACTGACGCCGGAGACGCTGGGGTCGCTGATTGCTCTGTATGAGCATAAGATCTTTACCCAGGGCGTGATCTGGCAGATCAACTCATTTGATCAGATGGGCGTAGAACTTGGGAAGCAGTTAGCAAAAGTAGTCGAACCGGAACTCCAGAGCGATGCTCCGGTGACATCGCACGATGCCTCGACGAATGGGTTGATTAATTTTTATAAGCGGATGCGGTAGGGGACAGGGGACAGGGCAATGCGGGCGGAGGCGTACAAATGCGTCCGCCTACCCATCTTCTGCATCCTGGCGTGCGCAGCGGCTCTGCGGTGCATTTACGCGTACATCCAATTGCCGTATCTCAACACACGCGGCGGCGCGGCGGTGCGAAAAAATGCCCGAATCGGGAGGGACGCGCACAAGCGCAACCACTCTCAAATAACGGCGCGCCTGAAGTATAGTAATACGCGGTAGAATAGAAGCATCGTCCGGTATAGAGCGCACAGAGCACAGAGCGCAGCGTCTCAGTTCTCAGTTCTCAGTTTTCAGGTTCTTAATGGGAGAGATTTTATGGCAGAAGAGCAGGCGCAGAAACTGGTAGACCGCTTCGATATTCACCCGACGGCCTATATTTTCCCCCAGGTGTTTCTGAGCGGCACGATCACCATCGGCGCGGAGAGCAGTGTCTGGCCGATGTGCGTGCTCCGCGCCGATACTGTCCCGATCACGATTGGCGAGCGCTGCAATATTCAGGATGGCTGCATTCTCCACGGCGATCCCGGCTTCCCGCTGATTATGCAGAACCGGGTTACGCTGGGGCATGGTGCAATTGTCCATGGAGCGTTCCTGGAGGATGAGGTGCTGATTGGTATTGGCGCGGTGGTACTCAACGGGGCGCGGATCGGGACCGGCTCGGTGGTCGGGGCGCGGGCGCTGGTGACGGAGGGGATGCAGGTGCCGCCGGGCTCGCTGGTGCTGGGTATCCCTGGGAAGATCAAACCGCTGCCGCCCGAACATGCGGGACGCATCGCCCGCACCGCCGAGCACTACGTGCAGCGGAAGGAGTTGTATCGGAATAGGGGTTAGGGGTTAGGGGTTAGGGGTTAGGGGTTAGGGGTTAGGGGTTAAAATGAAGGCCAGAAAATCAACCGTTAACCCCTAACGGTTAACGG
>CAKZQX010000264.1 GCA_937141995.1 uncultured Chloroflexaceae bacterium
AACACCGTAGGGATACACACCAGCGTAGCCACATCCCAACCTGATTACTCTCTACCAGGTTGGGATGCCGACCTTACCGCACTGGAGAAACTTAAAACTCAAAATTCAACCCTCCTCCCAGGGATCGGCGCTAAACTGATCATGCACCTCCTGCAACTGCATGTCCTTGTAGCGTGCGTAGAAGCTGCGGGTAACTTCCACGCTGCGATGGCGCAGGATCTGCGAAACCTCGGCCAGTTCGACCCCCTCGTTGAGCAGGTAGTAGCCTACAAAGTGGCGAAAGGTGTGTGGCGAAGTTCCACGCAGCAGCGCGGCCTCGTCATACTTGCCCTCCAGTTCGATCTGGGCCGCCACCGCCTGCGCCGCCTGATGCACGATCCGCCAGCCGCTTGAGCGGCTCAACCGCGCCCCGGCGGTGCGCCGATCATACGACTCGAACAGCGGGCGGGCTGCCGGCGGATATTCTCGCGCCACCAGATAGACATCAATGGCCCGCTCGGCGTGGCGGCGCAGAAAGAGTGTCTCCTCACGGCGACCCTTGCCATACACCGGCACCCGGCTCTGCACCTGGCGGTCCCGGTAGACGCTGCCGACATTCAGGCTCAACGCTTCGGAGATGCGCGCCCCGGTCGAGAAGAGCAGATGCAGCAGGGCGGCATTGCGCAGGCGGATCAGCCGCAGCCGGTCGGTGCGATCTTCCTCCTCACGCGGCTGATCGTAGAAGCGCACCAACCGCCGCAGATCGGGTGGGGTGGGGGCGAAGGTTTCGGACAGGCGCGGCAGCGCGCGCAACATCTCGGCCCGCACTGCGGCGGTGCGGAAGCTGATTGCATCGAACGACTCCAGCAATGCCAAAAAACCCAGCAGCGGACGGGTATAGCTATGGATCGTCCGTGGCGCAAGGCGGGATTGCGGAGTAGCGCTTCCCGTATCCGGCACGGCCCGGCGCAGTGAGAGATCATAGTCGCGGCGGCGCAGGGCACGCGTGTACTGCACCAGATCATCCAGCCCCAGGGAGCCGACGCTGGTCCGGCCGGTCCGCTCCAGCCAGCGCGTAAACAGGTTCAGCGCCGTCCGGTAGCTGTCGATGGTCTGGCGGGAATGGTGACGCTGCGCCTCGCGCTCGGCCAGTTCTGCCGGGTCGATATCATCGAGGTCGGCATCGTCCAGCACATCCAGGCCGGCCGTCTCCAGCCGGGCCAGCCAGATCGCGCCCGCCTCGGCAATGCTGGTTGTCGGCAGGATGGGTTGCCCCGCCAGGGCCGGATCATGCTGCATTGGTAGGCTCGTTTCTACGTGGAGGAAGAACAAAGAAGTAAAGAACAAAGAACAAATGGGATACTTTCGATGCACCGTTCTGCTACCGTACGCCAGACCCGCACTATCGTCGCAACGTGCATTAGCCGGTTGGAGGCCTGCCTCGGCCGCGGCATACTGCCGGGAAAGCCCGAACCGGCTAATGAATTTTGAAACAAAGTCCGGATACGAAATGACCGGGAGTCCCGGCTTTAGCCGGTGGAAGGCCTGCCTCGGCCGCGGCATGCTCAAGGGAAAACCTGATCCGGCTGAAGCCGGGACTCCTGAGTGGCGATATCCAAATTAAACATCCAACCTTCACCAGGCCGCACCGCTGGTAAGCATTATAACCCTACAACCTGGTCTTTGTCATCAAAGTGGAGTGCGACAGGTTACAGAGCACTATCCCGGCACCGCGATCTGCTTGAAGTCGCGCGCAAGTTTCTGCAGCGCGGCCCGCATCTTCTCACCCTGCAACGCCGGTCCATGCCCGGTGATCACCAGCTCCGGCTCCAGCGAGGCCAGCCGCTCGACGGACTGCTGCGCCGCGTCCCAATCGGCGGTGTAGTACATCGGCGGACCGTGGAGTTCCGGCTGCTGCAGCGCGACGGCAAAGGCCGACTCCTGCCGGGTGGTAATAAAGGCGGCGCCCGCGATGAGCGTCCGATCGGCGGCCCGCCAGAGCGAAATGTGACCGGGCGTGTGTCCGGGCGTGTGCAACCACTGCCAGCCGGACATCCCCGGCACGCTACCATCCTCCGGCAAGGCGTGCAACCGTTGACTGACATCCACCGGCCCACGCGGATAGAACCGCGCCAGCGCCGCCATCAGTCCGCCGCCAACCGTCGGGTCCAGTGGCGGGTAAGATGAATTGCCATTGAGGTACGGGTGTTCCGCTGCATGCGCATAAACGGGTGCATCCCAGTGTTCGGCCAGTTCGCGCAGCGTCCCCACATGATCGAAGTGGCCGTGGGTGAGGATGATCGCCGCCGGGCGGGCATCCGCGCCAAAGCGCTGTGCCGCGGTCTCACGGATACGACCGGCGGCACCCATCACACCGGTATCGATCAAGATCCACTCGCGGTCGCCCGCACCTGACGCGCCGTAAAACAGGGCATTGACAATCAAGAGTTGCTGATAGGCCAGATCCGGCAGCACCACCTGCGCATCACCCTCCGGTTGCGCATCCGCGCGGGCCTCCCGGTTCAGCGGGACTTGCTGTTCCATTGCTCCTCCTTTGTTTGCTCTTCCATAAGCAATGGCAGTACAGCAATTCTTAGACCAGCGGCCAGGAATGTAAAACGTAATTGCGTTCTAACGCAGGAGTGGGCGTGAGTGGGTGGGTGGGTAAAAGCACGAACTGCCAACATCTCCCGCACTACAGGCACAGAGGTAATTTTGTGCTCTATGCCATTTGGCGACGCTTGAAAACATATTCAATTGTACCCTCAGACCATGGGTACACCATCGCCCGGACCATTTCCCATCCCTGTTCCGACAAGGATAAAGGTATTGTAGATAGCAACCGGATATCAGTAACGATGAAATCATCACTATTCATTTTCGTTTCAGCCCAATCCGCTTCAACAAGAACCACGGTGTATTCCCATCTCGTACCATCGCCTGGCATT
>CAKZQX010000265.1 GCA_937141995.1 uncultured Chloroflexaceae bacterium
CTGGCATTTGGGGAAAACCTGGAATGCGCGCCTGGTGGGAATGACCGGGTTGTTGCTCTACCCAACCGCGTCGCTGCTCCTGCCAACCCTGGGTGCTGAGGTCATTGTAGCGGTTACATTCATTCTGGCAGGCTTTCTGTTCTATGCGCAACGGCGGTATATGCTGGTGGCCGTGGTGCTGGCGCCGGCAACGCTGATCCGCGCCGATAGTGTGCTGGCGGTGGGGGTACTGGGGGGGCACTGGTTGCTCTATCGCCGCCATGCTTTGCCATGGCGTGCCCTATTGCTCTACGGATTATTGCTGTTGCCCTGGTTCGGGTTTGCCTGGCGCTACTTTGGCGCACCGCTGCCGGTTACGCTGGCGGCGAAGCAGCGGCAGGGTTTGATGGCGATCAGTGAAAGTTTCTTCACAGGGTTCCGGGCAATCCTGGCAGGCTATTGGCATAATCCACAGTATCATCCCCATGTCCTGTTGAGTCTCCTGGGATTGCTGCATCTGCCGGCCTGCCGGCGCCGCTGGCTACTTCTGCTGGTCTGGA
This sequence comes from uncultured Chloroflexaceae bacterium, assembly GCA_937141995.1. Lineage (GTDB taxonomy): Bacteria > Chloroflexota > Chloroflexia > Chloroflexales > Chloroflexaceae > CAKZQX01. The sequence goes on from CAKZQX010000265.1 coordinate 540, forward strand.
ATGGTCTGTACATTGCGGCCTATACTGCGCTGGGGGTTACGCGCTACTTCTGGTACTATGGCCCATTGGCGGTGGGATATGTCACCCTGATCGGGCTTGGTGTAACCTTGATTGCCCGGTTGCTCCGGCGGCGAGTTGGTCGCGGTTGGACCGGCGGTCTGGTTGCGCTCCTGCTGTTGCTCCTGCTCATGCCGCAGGTCTACGGCCTGGCCTATCTGCATCGTACTAGTGACGCACGCATGGGGATTTATCGCACGGTCGGGGAGTGGCTACGGGTGCATACACCGCCTGATGCCGGCGTCGGTACACTGGAAGTGGGCATTATTGGGTACTACGCCGAGCGGCAGATGATCGACTTCGCCGGATTGCTCCAGCCTGACACAGCTCTCCATCTGACACCCACGACGACTTATCAGGATGCGGCGCTCTGGTCATTTACGCATTTTCGGCCCACGCATCTGGTTCTGCATGCGGGCATGTTGCCGCGCCTGGAGGCTGATCCGCTGTTTCAGCAACACTGTCAGTCGGTGGCGACCTTTGACGCGGCGGACTATGCCGGGCAACTGACGGTGTATGCGTGTCGCTGGTGATGTTGCTGCTCTCTTTACAGCAACTTGACAGGCGTACGTTGCTCGCCTATACTACGCAGGCTTCTGAGAGAGATACACAGTATCTGACGGCATAGTGAAGCCGCGTTTGCTTCCAGGTGAATATGCTGTCCAAGAGATTTACTGCTGATTATGTTGAATGTAACACAAAGATACCCACGAATATTTGACAAGGTTGTCTCTCACAGCACTTCCCCGGTAGCGCAGCCTATCTGGGCGTTGCCTGTCCCGGTTTCTACGTATTATCCCATCCATGTGTGCATGAGTTCAGTTCGTTTCCTGTGGTGGTTATGGACACACCCGGGGGACTCAGATGTGTCTGTTAATACTCACAGGAATAGTATCGCCTGTCCCAAAGAACTAACAACTGCTTGCGGAGAAGTTTTCCTATGATGAATCCCAAGACGGCATCGCTCGTTACGCCCTATGGCGGTAATCTGATTAATCTGGTGACGAAGGGGGAAGAGCGCCTGGAACTGATCGCACAGGCAGGTCGCCTGCCATCGATCCAGTTGTCCACCCGGGCGTTGTGTGATCTTGAACTCCTGGCCACGGGTGCATTCTCACCGCTGGATCGCTTTATGAGTCAGGCCGACTATGAAGGTGTGCTCCAGGACATGCGGTTGCGGAGCGGTATTCTGTTTCCCATGCCCATTACACTGACGGTTGATGCGCAGTCACTGGCGGGAGTGGGAGATGCGGTGGCACTGCGGGATGCGCGCAACAACTTGATTGCCGTGATGCAGGTTGAGGAGGTTTTTGATTGGAACCCACAGACCGAGGCGAGTCAGGTACTGGGGACGACCGATCCGCGCCATCCGCTGGTCTCTGAGATGATCCGCTGGGGCCGTAAGGCGATTTCGGGAGCGCTCAAGGTGGTTGACCTGCCGCAATATTTCGATTTTATCCAACTGCGGCGTACGCCGGCCCAGGTACGGGCTGGGTTGGCAGAGTTAGGCTTCGATAAGGTCGTCGCCTTTCAGACGCGCAATCCGCTGCATCGCATCCATGAGGAACTCACCAAGCGTGCGGCCGAGGAGGTTGGCGGCAGTCTGCTGATCCACCCGGTGGTTGGGATGACCAAACCCGGTGATGTTGATCACTACAGCCGCGTGCGGATCTACCGCTCGTTGACGGAGCGCTACTACGATCCACAGCGTACCCTGTTGAGTTTGCTACCCCTGGCGATGCGGATGGCCGGGCCGCGCGAGGCGGTGTGGCATGCGATCATCCGGCGGAACTATGGTGCGACCCACTTTATCGTCGGGCGGGATCACGCCGGTCCCGGCAAGGATAGTACCGGCAAGCCGTTCTATGGACCATATGATGCGCAGGAACTGGTGGCGCAGTATGCCGATGAGGTTGGTGTGCAACCGGTCTACTTCAAAGAGTTGGTTTACCTGCCGGATCAGGAGAAATATGTAGAAGTGACGCAGGCTCCACCGGACGCACGTATTGCGACGATCTCCGGGACGCAGGTACGCGAGGAATATCTGGCGAAGGGACGGCTCCTGCCGGAGTGGTTCACCCGCAAGGAAACCGCCGAGATTCTGATGCAGATGTACCCGCCACTGCACCAGCAGGGCTTCTGTATCTGGTTTACCGGACTGAGTGGCTCAGGCAAGTCTACCACGGCGGAAGTACTGACCTCGCTGCTGCTGGAACGGGGCCGCCAGGTCACGGTTCTGGATGGTGATGTGGTGCGCACGCATCTCTCTAAAGGACTGGGCTTCAGTCAGGAGGATCGGGACACCAACATCCTGCGGATTGGTTTTGTTGCCAGTGAGATTGTGCGTCACAGTGGTGTAGCCGTTTGTGCGGCGGTCAGTCCTTACCGGGCAGCGCGGAATGAATGCCGCAAGATGGTCGGCACAGAGCGCTTTATCGAGGTCTTTGTTGATACGCCGATTGACGTTTGTGAACAGCGCGATGTCAAGGGGATGTATGCGCGGGCGCGACGCGGCGAGATCAAGGGCTTCACGGGGGTGGATGATCCCTATGAGAATCCCACCGATGCCGAGATGGTGCTGAGCACGGTTGATATCACGCCCGAAGAGAACGCTCGCCGGATCATAGCGTATCTGGAGGAGCGCGGGTTTTTTACGGTGGACGGGGCGCGTGGTTGAGACAAAGCTCTCGTTTTCGCGTCTGGTTTATTCTAAACGAAGTGCAGAAGCGCGTACGAGTGTGTATGCGCTTCCGCGCTTCGTTTAGTGTGCCGGTTATGAAAGGATGTTATAAATAGAAGCAAAAGTCTTGATTATATTTATATTATATATGTATAGACTCACGAAAGCCGAGGTTTCTCTAAAATGAAACATATTGCAGCAATAGGATGTGGGTATTGGGGAAAGAATCTGGTGCGCAATTTGTACCAACTTGGTGCTTTACGCATGGTCTGTGATACGACCGAAACTGGACAGACAACTGCGGCGCAGGTTGCTCCGGAAACAACGATAGTGGCAGATGTAACGGCTGTCCTGATGTCGTCCGAGGTAATGGGCGTGGTAATTGCGACACCGGCCGAGACACATTTTGATCTGGCACGGCAGGCATTGCTGGCAAATAAAGATGTTTTTGTCGAGAAGCCACTGGCGCTGACCTATGAGCAGGGGGCGTATCTGGTGGAACTGGCGGAACAGCGGCAGCGCATTCTCATGGTTGGGCATGTGCTTGAGTATCACCCGGCAGTGACCCGTTTGTATGAACTGGTGCATAGTGGTATCCTGGGCAAAATTCGTTACATCTATTCTAATCGTTTGAGCCTTGGGAAGATTCGTCGTGAGGAGAATATTCTCTGGAGCTTTGCGCCTCATGATATTGCAGTTATTCTGCGATTGATGGGTAGTATGCCATTTCAAGTTGTTGCCTGTGGTGGGAGTTATATTCAGCCAAATATTGCCGATGTTACCGTTACTAATTTGTTGTTTGACAATGGTGTACGTGCCCATATTCATGTTTCCTGGTTACATCCCTTTAAAGAGCAACGCCTGGTTGTAGTTGGATCTCAGAAGATGGCAAGCTTCGATGATGTCTTAAAGAAACTTGTGTTTTATGATCAGCGGGTAGATCTCAAGGAAGGCCAACCAGTACCGGTCAAGGGGGAAGGTGAGCCGGTTGATTTTCCAGCGGCGGAGCCACTGCGGCAAGAGTGTGAGGCCTGGCTTCAGGCAATTGCAACACGTCGGCCCCCAATTACCGATGGGCCGAGTGGGTTGCGTGTGCTTAAGGTATTGCAGGCAGCACAGCGTTCACTGGTTATGAATGGTGAGCCGGTTGCTTTACCAATAGAAACGTTTGACGCGAGTAGATTGCGAGTATTCGATGAGTGAGGGCGGTTACTATATCCACCCCAGCGCATATGTCGATGAGCCGTGTGATATTGGTGCCGGCACAAAGATCTGGCACTTTTGCCATATTTTGCCACACGCGCATATTGGTAAGAACTGTGTATTAGGACAGAATGTGATGGTTGCCAGTCATGTGATGATTGGTAATAATGTAAAAATTCAG
>CAKZQX010000266.1 GCA_937141995.1 uncultured Chloroflexaceae bacterium
TGCCAAACATCTGAATGAGGTAGAAGACCAGTCGTTTGATTATGTTATCACTGTATGCGACACAGTCTACGAGATCTGTCCTGAGTTTCCAGGTCATCCGCGCTATCTCCACTGGGGACTTCCCGATCCGGCAGCGTATGAGGGGCATGAGGCCATGCAACAGCAAGTTTTTCGTCAGACTCGCATACAACTGGGACAACTTATTCAAGGGTTGCTCCGCCTGATTGAAGGAACACAGTCAGAAAGGGATATTCAATTATGACCTCACGCGTCGGAATCAACGGCTTTGGTCGCATGGGTCGACTGGCCTTACGTGCAGCCTGGGGTTGGCCGGATATCCAGTTTACGCACATCAATGAACCGGGCGATGCGGCAACTGCCGCCCACCTGCTGACCTTCGACTCGGTGCATGGACGCTGGAACCACGCGGTGCGCGGTGAGGGGAATGCCCTGGTAATTGATGATAGTAACATCAGCTACAGCAGCGACATAGAACCTGGTGTAGTTCCTTGGGGTGATTATGGTGTTGATATCGTACTCGAATGCTCCGGTAAGTTTCGTACTCCTGAGACTCTGGCAGCTTATTTTTACACCGGCGTGCGTAAAGTAATTGTAGCCGCGCCGGTCAAGCAGGGTGCGCTCAACATTGTCATGGGCGTGAATGACCACCAGTATCAGCCAGAGGAACACCATCTGCTGACAGCCGCCTCCTGCACGACCAATTGTCTTGCTCCAATTGTCAAAGTGATTCATGAAAGTATCGGCATCACGCACGGGATGATTACGACCATTCACGATATGACCAACACGCAGACGATTGTTGATGCGCCACACAAAGATTTGCGGCGGGCTCGTGCGGCCAACCTCTCACTCATTCCAACCACAACTGGTTCGGCAACGGCGATTGGCCTGATTTTCCCAGAACTTCAGGGCAAACTCGATGGGGTCGCAGTACGGGTACCGCTGCTCAATGCCTCGCTGACCGATTGTGGCTTTGAGGTGGCTCGCCCAACAACGGTTGCCGAGGTCAATGCACTGCTCAAGGCGGCTGCCGAGGGACCACTCAAGGACATCCTGGGATATGAAGAGCGTCCGTTAGTCTCGGTCGATTACAAGGACGATCCGCATTCAGCAATTGTAGATGCACCCGCAACTATGGTCACAAACGGCACCCAGGTGAAGATTCTAGCCTGGTACGACAACGAGTGGGGTTATGCTAACCGCCTGGCCGAATTGGCCCTCAAGGTAGGAATGCATCTGGGTTAACTACCCCATGGGGTGACTATACGGGAAGAAGAGAAAAGGAGCAATAACGGTGGCAGTTGCTGAGACTACGGCACAGACACGGCAAGCGGGAGATCTGCGTAACTACATCCTGGTAACGGGAGCCTATTGGGCCGATACAATAACGGATGGCGCAATTCGTATGCTTGTCCTGTTCTACTTCTTTAATCTGGGGTATACGCCCTTTCAGGTAGCAATGCTGTTTATCTTTTATGAGATCTTCGGCGTTATTACCAACCTGGTCGGTGGCTATTTGGGTGCGCGCCTGGGGTTAAAATCTACGCTTTTCATGGGCCTGGGAACGCAACTTGTGGCTTTGAGCATGCTGGCCTTTGCGCCGCAAACCTGGCTGGTAGTGCCTTATGTCATGGTTGCACAGGCGTTTTCGGGAATCGCCAAAGATCTGACCAAAATGAGTTCCAAAAGTGCGGTTAAACTGGTGGTCCCGGAAGATGCGCCGGGAACGCTCTACAAGTGGGTTGCCATACTCACCGGATCAAAGAATGCATTGAAGGGGCTTGGTTTCTTTGTTGGCGGTTTGTTGCTCACACTGCTGGGCTTCAGTACGGCATTGCTGATTCTGGCAGGGTTGGTGTTAACAGCGCTGATCACGACAGCGGTGTTAATGAAAGGTGACCTGGGTAAGGCTGACAAGAAGGCCCAGTTTCGCCAGATGTTCTCCAAGAACCGGGCGGTGAATATGCTCTCGGCGGCACGGGTATTTCTCTTTGGCTCCCGCGATGTCTGGTTCGTTGTCGGACTTCCGGTGTTCCTCTATGATGTTGTCGGTTGGAACTTCTGGCAGGTCGGTGGCTTCCTGGCAACCTGGGTTATCGGCTATGGCATTGTCCAGGCGTCTGCTCCAGGACTGGTGCGGCGACGAGGCGCGGGGCCAATCAGTGAGCCGAATGGACGTACGGCAACCTGGTTAGCCTTTGCCCTGGCGGCCTTCCCCGCTGGAATTGCGCTGGCGTTGATGAACGGAGTTGATCCAACGCTTGTCGTAGTTGGTGGACTGATTGCCTTTGGGGTTATTTTTGCATTGAACTCAGCAGTTCATTCGTATCTTATTCTGTCTTATACTGATAGTAGCAAGGTGGCAATGAATGTTGGCTTCTACTACATGGCAAATGCGTCTGGGCGGTTAATCGGAACAGTGCTTTCAGGATGGCTCTACCAGATATATGGACTGGTTGGGTGTCTCTGGGCAGCAGTTGCATTTGTGCTGGCAACCGGGCTCATTTCGCTCCTGCTTCCCAGAGATATCTCTCCCGGTCTGCATCCGGTTTCATTGGAGAAAGTGGCAGAAAGGAGAAGATGAAGCTATGCATGCTCCAATCCATCGTACGCTGATTGGCTGTCTGGTGCTGCTCCTGTTCTTGAGTGCATGTGGCCCATCGACAGCAGAGTCTCCCGCTGCGCCGCAGGGGGCAGGCAGTGCGGGCGATACAACTGATATGTCGGCCACGGTTGATCCCGCTACCGTAACCGGCGCGATCCAGATTACCGGCTCTTCCACCGTCTTTCCATTGACATCAGCGGTTGCGTCCGCCTTTACGGATGAAGGTTCACCGGCGGATATCTCGATTCGCATTACGGGAACGGGGGCCGGCTTTGAGGTTTTTTGCTGTCCTGAATCCCAGGTGGATATTGTCAATGCCAGTCGGTCCATCACCGATGAGGAACAGGCCGCCTGTACTGCCGAGGGACACCCGGCCGTCTCGTTCCGGGTCGGCACCGATGCACTGGCCGTGGTCGTGAATGAAACGAATGATT
>CAKZQX010000267.1 GCA_937141995.1 uncultured Chloroflexaceae bacterium
GGTTCCGGCCACACACCGGCTGAAGCCGGGACTCCCGCTCCGGGGCCATCGCCCCATGACCAACCCTTTTCAGACAGTCTCTAAGAACCTCTACCGCACCTCGATCACCCCCAGTGTCACCGCATCAGTCACCGGATCACCCGTGACGGTCCGAGTATACTGCCGCCGTCCGCGCTCCTCCGGTAGATAGAGTCCCGCGCGCAGTTCATACTGCCCCGGCGGAAGATCGGCGGGCAACCATAGCGGGTGCGGATCTTCCACCCAGTCGCCCGGCGTCCAGCGGGGCAGCGGAAACGCGCCTCCCTGCGGGCGATGGTTATCCTCCGCCACAATTCGCCCCGCATCGTCCACCAGATGCACAAAGACGGTCCAGTCCTGCGGGATCGGCTCCAGGGCATGCCAGGTCAGCGTCACGGTGATGGTCTCTCCGGGACGGGCAATCCCTCCTAATCGCCAGCCGCGCAGTTCCACGCCACGCTCCCAGGACTGCGCAAATCGCGCTGTGACCAGTTGCTCCAGCCGCGCCTGCGCCTGCTGTGGCGGCAGCGTGCGCCACTCATACGCCGGACGAATCACCCCCAGCGGCAGGTAGAGCGCCAGTGCCAGTAATCCCACCAACCCGGCACCAGTGACCAGGCGTGGCAACGGCATCCAGCCCACAGCCGGCAGAATTGCAATCGCGGGCAGCGCCGGAAAGAGCATCCGCCCCTGCCAGGCTACCAGACCCGCCGTCAGCGCAAAACTCACCGTCCAGGCCAGCGCCGACAGCGGCAGCAGAATGACGGCCACCCATGGTGACTCAATCATAGAGCGCAGTGAGTACCGCCGCCATCCCCCGGCACGCAGCCGACGACCCGAGTACAGCGCCAACCCACCGAGCGTAATCAGGCCGACCAGCGCGTACACCCGGATAACCCACGCTGGCGGATGCAGACTCATCCAGCCAAAGCGCGCCCAGAACGAGGCATAGAGTTGCACCAGAGCCGCACGCCAGGCCGCCGGACTGCGCCAGTTAAATGCCTGGGTCATAAACTCATCACGAAACACGCCCAGCCCGAACGGATCACCGTAGAGCTGCCAGTTGCGCGCATACCACCAGCCCGCGAGCAGCAGTGCAACCGCCGCCCAGGTGATGACAATGCGAGTCGTTGCCCACCAGTTACCACTACCGGCGCGCCAACTGGCCCAGAGCAGCAGCGGAGCCAGCAATAACGCGCTCTGCTTGGTCAGCAGCGCCAGCCCGAACAGTCCACCTACCAGCAGCGCCCAGTGGTGGCGGTGGCTAACCGCAGGTGGACGAACCGCCAGCCAGAACAACCCCGCGCTCAACGCCGTCAGCAGCGCATCATTGGTTACCAGCGCCGAGGTAAACAAAAACTGCGGATTTAGCGCGACAAATGCGGTTGCCGGCAGGGGCAGGTATGCCCGCGAAGGTTGCGTGGTCCGGTCGGATTGAACCAGCGCATGTGCGGCTTTCCAGGTACAGACCAGCGTTACCAGCCCCAGAAGCGTTGAAACGCCCCGCGCCAGATGCCAGGCCAGAACCACCCCACGCCACGACCAGTACTCCTGGCTGGAGCGCATAAACGCCGCCGGTTCGCTGCCACTATTCCAGAGGAAATCGGGATTGTCGCTCAGGAAGAATTCACGTTCGGCGGGGGGCAACCAGGCCACCGCCGGCAGCGCCGACAGATAAGCCAGCGGCGGCTGATGCCCCTCGCCCGGTACATCAACCTGCCCGACGGCAGCATGCTGGCGTGGCAGTCGGCCCTCGCGCGCCAGGAACAGCACATACGCCATATGGCCCGGCTCATCCGGCCCTTCTCCCAGGGGAACGACAATATTGTACAGCGTTGCCGACAGCAAAAAGAGGAGCAGCAGCGCGTACAGGGGGAAATGGGAAACGTGAAGCGCAGCATGTCTTATTCGCATGACCTTTTACACTTCACGTCTCAGAGCCACTCAGGAGAATTGTTCGAGGAAGCGCACATCGCCACTGTAGAACCAGCGAATGTCTTCAATACCATACTTGAGCAGCGCAATCCGCTCCGGGCCGAAGCCACCCGCGAACCCACTGAACTTCTCCGGATCATAGCCGCCATTGCGCAGCACATTCGGGTGAACCATTCCACAGCCACCGATCTCCAGCCAGCCGGTGTACTTGCAGACGCGACAGCCCTTTGCGCCACACAGGAAGCAACTGACATCCATCTCAGCGCTAGGCTCGGTGAAGGGGAAGTAGCTTGCTCGGAAGCGCGTGCGCGTACCCTTCCCAAACAGCCGTTCGGCGAAGAAGTCAAGCGTACCCTTCAGATCGCCCATCGTAATGCTGTGCCCCACCGCCAGGAACTCAAACTGGTGGAACATAAACTCACTGCGCGCCGTCACCTGCTCGTTGCGGTAGCATTTCCCCGGCAGCAGCACACGCAGCGGGTTCGGCGCATAGCGGTGCATCGCGTGGATCTGCCCCGGCGAGGTATGCGTCCGCAACAGCGTTTTCGGCGCATCGGGCGGCATCTCCACATAGAAGGTATCCTGCATATCCCGCGCCGGATGATCGGGCAGGAAGTTGAGCAGACCGAAGTTGTAGTCGTCCGTCTCAACCTCACGGCTCTCCCAGACCTGGAAGCCCATCTCGGCAAAAATAGCGATAATCTGACGGAACACCTGCGTCGTCAGGTGCAACCGGCCCAGCGCGGGTTGGCGACCCGGCAGCGTTACGTCCACCCGATCACTTGCAAGGGTGGCTTCCCGTGCCGCCGCTTTTAACCGGGCTTCGGCATCGCTGTAAGCCTGCTCCAGGGTCGCGCGGAGGCGGTTTACCTGCTGCCCGACCACTGGACGCTCTTCGGCGGGAAGCGCGCCCATCCCGCGACTAAGACGGGTAATCGCCCCACCCTTGCCCAGGTAGGAACTTTTCCACCCGGCGAGCCCATTCAGATCGGTAACGGCTGCCAGTTCATCCTGCGCCCGCTGCTCTACTTCGGTTAACTCATCGGTAATGCTCATGGTCCCCCCGCTCAGTTCTCAGGCGTCGATCCTCTGTTCGCCGGCGCAATGCCTCAAACAATATTACGCTTCCGGCTATCGCTGCATTGAGCGACTCGACCGACCCTTCCA
>CAKZQX010000268.1 GCA_937141995.1 uncultured Chloroflexaceae bacterium
TCCCGAACATGTGGCGCGGAGAGCCACATGTTCGGGAAAAAGATCAACAAAGACTATGCTGCCGGAGGCGAATCGGGCTTCCATTTGGTCAAACGTTCAGTTTGATCGTCTACCGCGTAACTCGTGTAATTGACAGGAGTTACGCGGTGCGGACTGTTCCGCCCGTGTACCAGACCTGGAAGCCTCATTCGCCTGCGGCAGCATGGTACGTTTGTAGCTTTTCCATAAACATGTTGCACAATGTGCAACATGTTTATGGAAAAGCTGGGATCTTCCGCCCTGCCGGAGCCGAGTCGGGCCGGTTGTCCAGACAGACACCTGGGTTGGAACCGACCGCCTAACTCGTATAATTGAAAGGACCAACGCCATGGCAACAGCAACCGACTGGACATGCGAGCACTCAATAGTGACGATTGACTCACCCTGGGTGAAACTCCTGGGCGAACGCTGGATCGATGATCAGGGGCAGGCACTGGAATACTGGCGGGTCGAGAAGGCGCACTCGGTAATTGTGCTGCCTGTTCAGCGGGGCAACCTGCTGCTACCCCAGGCGCAGTTTCGCCCCGGCGTGGGGCGTGCCACCCTGGATTTTCCCGGCGGTCGCCGGCCCGAAGGGATAGCGCCCGTTGAAGTAGCGCCCCGGCTGTTGCAGAAGGAACTGGGCATCGCGCCGGATGCGATTGCCGCCCTGACACCGCTAAACGAAACCGGCTGGATGATCAATAGTTCCTTCTCCAACCAGTTGCTCTACGGCGTTGTCGCCGATCTCCACACGACCGCCGAAGTCCCCACGCCACTGCTCGCCGAGGCGGTGCCCTGCGACCGGGCAGGAATCATGCGCCTGCTGCAACAACTGGACTGCCTGCAGTGCCGCGCCGTGTTGCAGGAGTTCTGGCTGCAACGGGGGCCATAACCTGAATATGACGGACAGGAACCGCGCGCAACGGTACCATAGCATCGCAGGCCGGGCAGTGAACCCTCCCAACACTACTGGGAATCAAAAGCCGAATGGTCAGGGTTTTCACCCTTGAAACCATTCGGCTCTTGAAAATCGTGTGGTGGAGATGGGGGGATTCGAACCCCCGTCCAGCAAAGTAGGCCGCAGATATACTACAAGCTTATCTTGTCGTTTGTAGCTCGCCCTCAATTGCACGACAAGCAGAGCAATCTTCGGGCAATCCCGCTAAGCTTAGCCCGGTACTAGCAGGAGATCATACCAGGAGCATCCGACTATCTGACATCTACACCCACATCATCGGACGAATGTGGGGAGACGCGCCACTTTAATTAAGCGGCGAGGGCCAGCTGAGGCTGAACCCGAGTGTTATTGTTGGCAGTTAATTTGCCGTGCCCCTTTTACGAGACTGGGCAACTCGGCCTGCAATCTACGACATTCCTTCCCTGTCGAAACCAGGCATCCCCATAGGTTTGAAAGGTCCATAGCGTTGTGCTATAGCTGCATTATAGCAGAACGCTCATGCGGGGTCAATAGGGTTGGGGCTATTCTAACAGTTTATTAGTACTGAGGGATGTTTGCCATAGCCACACCGTTTGTACTGGTATATTGTTCTGCATCAGGACGCCCTATAAAGGAGATGTCAAGTTATTCATCTGTCGCACAAGTTGCACGGCAGTGCAGGTATAGCAATCCTGAATTGGTTGTGAACCGGTTCTGAGGGATTCGCTCCCAACCGCCTGAAGACGGCACTATGACAAATATAGGATTGCTATATAAGATGCAGGATACGGCAGCACCTCGCCATTTTGCACTATGGGTCGTATATTCCGTTTCTCCTGAACGTTCTGTTTTCTTCACACAATTATAGTAGTTGAAGTGTAAAGAGTTTACCAAGGATGCTCTTCGGTTATAATAACCCAGGAAGTTTTACATTTCATTGGTTAATCTTGACAAGTGTGATAAAATAGAACTTAGGTTCTTTATCCCAGCGGAGAGGTGTGAGATGTCCGACAAGTCTACAATTGAGTGGACAGATGCAACTTGGAATCCTGTGACAGGTTGCACAGAGGTTTCACCTGGGTGTGATCATTGCTATGCTCGAACATTCGCTGAACGCTTTCGTGGTGTTCAGGGACATCCCTATGAACAGGGATTTGATTTGCGGCTTTGGTCGAAAAGGTTGGAATTGCCTCTTTCCTGGAAAACTCCACGTCGTATTTTTGTTAACTCGATGTCAGACCTATTCCATAAAGATGTTCCTGATAAATACATTGAGGACGTGTTTGATGTTATGCGACGTGCTGATCAGCATGTATTTCAAGTTCTCACGAAGAGAAGTGCTCGTTTAGCAAAATTAGCCCCTAAACTGCCTTGGGCACCTCATATTTGGGCAGGAGTTTCTGTTGAGACATTACAGTACAAATGGCGGGTAGATCATTTACGTAGTGTGCCGACAAAGGTACGCTTCATAAGTGCAGAGCCATTGCTTGACTCGTTAATCGATCTGGACTTGACTGGTATTCACTGGTTAATTGTTGGTGGCGAGAGTGGAGCAAGGTTTCGTATGTGTAATATTGATTGGGTACGGGAACTCCGTGATATGTGTCAAATTCAGGGCGTAGCTTTTTTCTTTAAACAATGGGGAGGGCGTACTTCCAAAGCTTATGGTCGAGAACTTGACGGGCGTACTTGGGACGAATACCCCATGATCGAGTCTCGTAACCCTAGTTAGTTTTCTGAAGGAAATAGAACACACTTTTTGTTCAGTCGCTTGGTCTTTCGAGGGGTTGGGCAATTTAATTTTCCACTATCCACAAGTTGTTGTACTGTAATTATGAAGTCCGCTCGACGATAGAGCATAAAATGTCTTTGAATTATTTTGGCCCACAAATCTTCCCTGGTAAGTCCAGGATATTCCTTAACCTGACTAATAACAACCTCCTTTAAGCCTTTTGTTGGGATCGAATCCTTCCAGTCCTCACCCTCAAAGAGGGTACCTGCATATGCGTCCTTATGCATTCTTTTAGAATACGCACTTAACATTATATCATTCATGAGTACCATTGCATCAGGATGTCGTGAAGCAAAAACGATGAAATATTTAATGCGCTCGTTTTTGCCCTCTTGCACTGGACAAGATCCAACGTAAGGCAAGTATTTTTCTAATTTTTTGCAGTAAGCATCAATCAATTGCGTTTCTCGTTCTTGCGTAGTAAATCCAGAAGAAAACATGATTGATTTCCAATAATCACCTCCAAAGATATTTGACATCGTTTGATGGAATTTTTGGATCGTCGGGTCACTACCTTTTCCTTCTTCTATCGCGCGCCGCGCTGATAATCGATGTGCAACGGGTATATGCATCATTATAACAATTTCAGTACTATACTCTTTAGATCTTGTCAGGAATGGTTCTAGCAAGGTAAATGGACTTCCGGTAGGGCCGAAAGGGTCTAGATAAAGAAAAACCGTCTGATCACTCAGTTTAGGTGGTAATAAAGGGAGGATTTTCGTTGTATCACCCAAGATAGGAATCGCTTGATGTTGCCATCCGCCTCTTTGTAAAACACCTTTTAGTCGATCATAATACTTTCTGTCTTTATTGATAAAGAATGCCTGGTAGTTGCCTGCCGCACGTTCCTGGGCAGCTTTACATATAATGAGCGGAGACCCTTCCGATCCATCATCAAATATTCCCGGCCCTGCGAAACCATCAACAAGAATGATAGGTCTGCCTAAACGATTTACCTTGGCTAAATAGGGAGGCATGTATGAACTAAGGACTTCATCCTTAATAATGGACCACGGTCGTTTCCCCTCAAAGAAGTCATCATTTTGTGCGGTCATTACATCCTCCTTGAGTTATACTAATAGCTGCCTATCGACAGCTATTAGTATAACATCTTCAAGCTTAAAATAGGATGTTCAAATTCTCGTCCTCCAAAAAATTGAGTCCGCTAACCGAACCTTTAGTTATCCCGCTTGCGCTGTCGTGCCCATACAGCCGACAGGTTGATCACTCCCGGCTGCATCGCTTCTAACTGCTGTTCCGGCCAGGTACGCGGGATGAGCTTACTACCGCCATATACCCTATGTGGAATATCACCCTCTTTCGCCATACTCAAGCACCTGCACATTACAGTTTTTCAGCAATCCCGACTGAGCCCACCAGTTTCGGGCTATCTCGCATCGGGCATACTTACACCTGGTTCGCTCCACAACCGCAGCAAGCAGGTAGAGGGGTCTGTGCTCATTGTTGTATTCCCAAAACCCCGATTACTCAGGGCTATCGCATCTCATTCTGCATGCTCATCACGTTTCATTGCCGTGTAATCATCTGCAGGAGGAGGCGGGCCGATGAAGAATTACAGCACGTAGATCGTATCGCAGGCGGCGCGGAAGCGCTGCTTCTTCATGCTCCGCATGGGACGTTGGGCGATACGCAGTTGCTGGAGGAGATTGCGGGCGGTATGGTGCAGCACCGCAAGATTTTCGGCCCCCGTGCCCACCGATCCCCGGCAGTCGTCCTCGCAGAAGACCAGATCGAGGGTCCAATGCACAACATCATGCGAGTTTTGTTACAGAGGGCACCGAGCACACCGAGGGTAAAACCAGATCGAGGGTTCAATGCACGACATCATGCGAGGAAATCCCATTGGGCACGGGCATCATCGTGCGCAAACATTCGATTGTGGCGTTCCCAACCGTCTCCAACCTGGTCGGTCCCTCTGCCCCACAGAGGATGGCACCCATGGCGATCGTCAAGATATTCAACAGGTTGTGCGCGTTCGTCCGCTGCACCCATGGAGCCGTCAGATGCCCAAAGCTGTTCTCCACACTATCCATCGCTATCCTCGGTTTTGCGGCGGGGGAAGCGGACGATGGCGCGCATCCACTCGTCGCCGGGAACCAGTTCAAAATGCCCGCTCAGATCATCACTCACCAGGGTTTCGATAATCTGCAACCCCAGGCCGCTGCTGTGCGGCGGTTCGGTTGGGCGCGGATGGCGCGGGCCATCGTCACGGATCTCCACTGTGATGATATCGTCCGCGACGGAGGCGTCAATCTCGACACTGCCGCCCTCAACCGATAGGCCGTGGGTCAGCGCGTTGCTGATCAACTCGTTGATCGTCAGCGCCAGCACCGTCGCATTGCGCGAGCCGATGGGTACGCCCTCACCGTCAACCGCAAATTCAACCGGGCGGTCAAACGTAACCAGGCTCATGCGGGCACTCTCGACCACCTGCCGTGCCACGGCTTCAACCGTGGTCATACCGACATCCTCGCGGCAGAGCAGGTTATGCACGGCGGCAATCGACTGGATACGGGCAGCACTCTCGCGCAACGCCTTCGCGCCCGCGCTGTTGGCATCCAGGCGGCGCAGTTGCATCGCCAGCAGCGCCGAGATCGTCTGTAGATTGTTCCGCACCCGGTGGTGCATTTCCTGTAGCATGGCCGACTTGACTGCCAGCGCCCGCTGGCTATCGTCGTAGAGCCGGGCATTTTCAATAGCAATCGCGGCTTCGTCGGCAAACGTACTGAGCAGCCGCATCTGTTCATAATCGAAGTGGTGCGGCTGGCGCGTGTAGAGGCAGATGCTGCCAATGGTCTGCTCACGGGCATGCAGCGGCATGCAGAAGAGCGAGAGAAATCCCTCGCGGGCGGCAATCTCCGCCAGTTCCGGGAAGCGCGAGTCCTGGAAGGCATTGACCACCGCCAGCGAACGGTCGGAATGCACCGTCTGGGCGACAAAGTTGCGCACACCCTCCCCGCCGGTCCCGCCAAAGCCGGCAACCAGTTGCATGCTGCCATCCTCACCGCTCTGAAAAATATCGGCGCGGTCCACGCGGGCCAGTTCCACCGCCTTTTCGACAATCAGGTTGAGCACTTCGCGCAGGCCGAGTTGCTCCGCAATCCGCTTGGAGACCTGCTGTAGCGTGGTCAACTCGCGCACCTTCTGAT
>CAKZQX010000269.1 GCA_937141995.1 uncultured Chloroflexaceae bacterium
GGGGTGCGCGAGGATCTGCTCCGCCCAGGCGCGCCCCTCGCTCCACAGCGTGCGAAAATACCAGTAGAAGAATGTCGCAGCGACAATCCGCGCACCGTACGCGAGCCGCTGCCGATCGGTCTGGCTCCAGGTGAGCGCTGCCCGTATATTGGCGAGATCGCGATCAAGCTGGTCGAGGGCAGCGAGTTGTTCTGCGCTCGTGACCTTGGCACCAAGGTGTTCGGCAATCCTCGTATAGAACTCCAGATGGCGATCACATACCGCTGCTCCGTCCCGCGCTGCCTGCACATGCTCTCCCGCATACTGCCTCAACAACTCGTGCCATTCATAGCGCTCGTCTTTCCAGCGTAGCAGGGACTGGTCCACGAGCGATGTCATTATCGGTAGGGTTGCTCCCGCCACATGCTCGGCTGCCTGCAGCGTGAACCGGCCGCGGAAGACCGATAAACAGTGAAAGACACGCTGTTCTTCTGGGGAGAGCATGGAGTAGGAATGGTCGAATACGACATGCATACTGCGATGCCGTTCCGGCACATCGATCTGTGATGCTTGAAGCAGGTGCAGACCGGCAGAGAGATTCTGCTCAATGTCATCGATAGAGCCGGCCCGCACCCAGTTTGCTGCCAGTTCGACGGCTAAGGGTAGACCTTCAAGCATCCGGCAAATATTGGCCATGGCTGTGCGGTTCGCATCCTGCAGAACAAAGGCTGGTTGTACGTGCTGCGCTCGCTCCATAAACAGTTGCACCGCACTGAAATCCTCTACCCTCTGGCATGCATCCGGTGACGGCACTTGTAATCCCTCGACATACACCGGCTGTTCTGCCTTAAGATCGAGTCGTTCCCGTGAGGTAGCTAGCACCGTAACGTGGGGTGCCCATTGCAGGATCTTCACCAACAAGTCGCGAAGCGCCGGGCCCGAGTGGAGCAGATGTTCGAGATTATCCAGAACAAATAGGATCTCGCGTGACTGGAGGTAAGTGAGCAGGTGCGTTGTTGGATCTGCAGAACCCTCAAGGGAATAGCCAAGCTCCTGAGCAATCGTTGCGACGAGGAAGTCCGGCGATTGGACGGACACGCAGGAGACAAAGCAGATGCCGTCGACAAAAACGCCTTTCTGGTCGGTTGCTGCCTGGATGGCGAGGCGCGTCTTGCCGATACCCCCAGGCCCAAGCAGCGTAACGATTCAGTGCATGGGATCTTCAAGTAACAGGCTGATCGCCGACAACTCCTGCTCGCGCCCGATAAAACGTGATGTCTGGCTGGGAATGTTCGAGACGGCATCAGCGGGCGACGGCAACATACCGGTGCGAATCTGCTCATAGAGCCTGGTGGTCACTGGTTCAGGCTCCAGCAGATCATGCTTTTGTAAGAAATGACAGAGGATATGGTACTGGTCACGTGCGGCACCACGCTGTCCCTGGAACGTCAGGGCCCGCATCAAGACGACGTATGCCTGCTCGTTCAGCCGATCCAAAGCTACCCAGTGCCGCGCATACATCTCGGCCGCACCATAGTGTTGGCGTACCTCATAATACATGGCCAGATGCGCTACAATTTCAGATGTACACCGGCGGTAATATGCTCGATTGAGCATCACCCATGCGTCGAAATCGTCATTGCCCTCGCATGATAAGCCTTCCAGAAACTCGCCGCGATACAAACCCGCCGCCTGTTCATAGCGGCTCATACATGACCGACAACGTTCCAACCGGCGGTGAGAATGAGTTGTGCATGTGCTCAGCAACGTCGCAAACGTCACAACATCAATCTCATCAGCGTCTGTCAGAGTAAACTGCACGGTGTCAGCGTCGATTGACAAGAATGGTGGACGTGAGTCCTGATCACGAAGCGCCTTTCGAAGGCCGGCAAGTGCGTTGCGTAGATTGTCGGTAGGTTTCTTGGCATCAGGCCAGAGGAGCTCAGCGAGAGTCTTGCGGGGGTGTGGCTGCCCTGGCTTGAGGGCAAGATAGAGCAGGAGTGCCCGAACCTTGTTGTCGGTAAAATCAACAGCCTCCCCGTCAATGCGGACATGGATCGGTCCGAGGAGGGCAATGGAGAGTCTGACCATAGCCTGGCTCATCAGAAGATTTCATGCAACGAGTCAGCCGTTTCGGTCGAGCAGATCGCGAAGTTGGAATGTAAGCGAATTATATACGCATATGTACCCTGCCTGTCAAGCCATACTCGCCAAAAGCTCAGGTGAGCCAGGTTAGTCAAGGGTACCCGACTTTCCGGGTTCTTCCCAGAAGCGCAACGATGCCGGCAGGATTACGCAGTAACTGGTCTAGTGCCTTCTCGGTCTTCACAACGCGACAAATGGGCTATGCCTGATGAGACGAGGACGCTTTTGAGCTGCGCTGCCGCTCACTGTCTGGCCCCCATTCGGGTCGTGTCTACCAGAATAGTGGCGGTAGTGTGCAAGTCGCGGATTGCAACGGTACACCATCATATCAGTGACAGCCGGGCGGCACTTATCCCGTGAAGCTCGTGATTACGAAGCCCCCTGGTGAGCGAGTGTATAAGGGGTCGCGTGACTACTCCCACAGCCAGAAGCATGGGGGCTTCGCGGGATTAAACCCATGCGGGGGAGCCCCCTCAAAGGGGGTCACTTGACACAGCGAAGTGCGCATCACGCCGCCATCTGGT
>CAKZQX010000270.1 GCA_937141995.1 uncultured Chloroflexaceae bacterium
CAGCGGCAATGATGGTCGCCGCACGCTTAACCATGGCGGTCTGATCAACGGCTTCTCCAACTACATCGCGCGCTACCCCGACGAGCAGTTGACGGTGATTGTGCTGAGCAATCTGCAATCCACCGACGCATACGGCATCGGCGAGTACCTGGCCCAGTTGGTGTTTGAGTCGCAGAGTCCGTAGCAAGAACAAAGAACAAAGAACAAAGAACTGAGAACTAGAGAACCGAGAACCGAGAACTGGAGAACAAAGAACAAAGAACTAAAGGTCGAGAACTGAGGACAACGCCTATCTGATATGTTTTTGTTCTTTGTTCTTTTGTTCTCGGTTCTTTCTGGGACTAATGCTCTCCATCATGGGCGCAGCCGAGCCGCCAGGCGCGGCCATCACGGGCAATAAACGCGTCGGCCACGTCCGGGCCCCAGGTGCCTGGCTCGTAGGTCGCCAGCGGCGGCGCAGCGGCGGTCTCCCATCCCGCGAGAATCGGGTCGATCAACTCCCATGCGCGTTCAATTCCGTCGCTGCGCGTAAAGAGCGAGGCGTCACCGTTGAGTGCATCCAGCAGCAGCCGTTCATAGGCGTCCGGCAGCGGCTTGCCCTTAAATGAAGAGCGATAGTGAAACTCCATATCGACTGAGCGCGTCTCGACCATTGAGTCAGGTACCTTGGTCTCAAACTTGAGATGCATCCCCTCGTCCGGCTGAATACACATTGCCAGAATGTTTGAGGTAAAATCGGACTCCTCCGGCAGTGGGAACATCATGTGCGGTGGGCACTGGAACTGAATGGCGATCTCGCTGGTCTTATGCCCCAGCGCCTTGCCCGAGCGCAGGTAGAAGGGCACACCCTTCCAGCGCCAGTTGTCGATATACAGCTTGAGCGCGGCATAGGTGGCCGTCTGCGAGGCGGGGGCTACGCCCGGCTCATCGTGGTAGCCGCGATACTGCCCACGCACCGTATCCGGCAGCTCGATTGGCCGAATTGCCGAGAGCACTTTGACCTTCTCGTTGCGCACCGCATCGGCATTGAAAGATGCGGGCGGCTCCATCGCCACGAGCGAGAGCAGTTGCAAAATATGGTTCTGGAACATATCGCGCAGCACACTCGCCTTGTCATAGAAATCGCCGCGCTGGCCCACCGGCACCGTCTCGGCCACTGTGATCTGGACATTGTCGATGTAGCGCCGGTTCCAGACCGGCTCAAAGATCGTATTGGCGAAGCGGAAGAAGAGAATATTCTGCGCGGTATCCTTACCCAGGTAGTGATCGATCCGGTAGATCTGCTGCTCCTCAAAAACGGCATGCACTGCGGCGTTGAGCGCGCGCGCCGACTGTAGATCATGCCCGAAAGGCTTTTCGATGACCACGCGGCGCTGTCCCCCGTCGGGGCGGGCCATTCCCGCCGCGCCCAACTGCTGGATGATCGGGACAAACAGCCCCGGCGCGGTCGCCAGGTAGTAGAGCCGGTTGGCCGAACCATCTTCTAACTCGCGCAGGGCGGCGTCCAGGTTTTGATAATCCTCCAGGGTTTTGGCATTGCCCGGCACATACCAGAGCTGTTCGGCAAAGGCATCCCAGGTTGCGGTATCAAATGCGCCACCGGCGAACTTCTCCGCACCCGCACGCATCCGCGCACGGAACTCGTCATTGCTGTAGGGTCGCCGCGCAGTGCCGACGATGCGCGTGCCGGCGGGCAGACGCTCTTTGCGGTAGAGATTGAACAGCGCGGGTACCAGCTTCCGCTGCGTCAGGTCGCCCGATGCGCCAAATATGATGATTGTGTTGGAAGTAGTCATTGAACTCCTCATTTGCACGGGTTACGCGGTTGCTGACCTGGAAAGGAATTTCGCCTCCGGCAGGGTGGAATGGGACATCCTTTTTGGAAAAATATGGCTCAAAGAGCCATATTTTTCCAAAAAGACTGGGATGGCTCCAGCTTTTGCACAAATTTTGCACTTTGTGCAAAATTTGTGCAAAAGAATAAGGAACGTACCATGCTGCCGCAGGCGAAGCTGCTTTTATCGGGGCAAATAGTCAGTTGGTGTAGTTACCGCGTACGTCGTGTCACTTGGTGTTATTCTGTTCCCCGTTTTACGGCATGGCCGCCGAACTGGTTGCGCAGCGCGGCCAGCACCTTCGCGGCATAGGACTCATCCTGGCGCGAGTGGAAGCGCTCATACAGCGCCAGCGTGATCACCGGGGCCGGGACATCAAAATCAATGGCGGCCTGGATGGTCCAGCGGCCCTCGCCGGAGTCCTGCACATAGCCGCGTAGCGAACTCAGGTCGGGATCTTCGGCGAAGGCGGCCTCGGCCAGTTCCAGCAGCCAGGAGCG
>CAKZQX010000271.1 GCA_937141995.1 uncultured Chloroflexaceae bacterium
GATTGCGGATCACATTGACGACCGGCAGATACACCTGATCATACCAGTTTGCCACGGCTTCATCCCGACTGATCTCCCGGCCCTGTTCCATCCCCAGGTAGTAGCGATGCACATTGATATGTTGCACCAGGTCCAGGTACCCCCCCAGTTCGCTGAAGGTAATCCGCTGATCGGGCCGCAGGCGGTGTAACTCTGTCCACTCCAGAAAGTCGCTGTACTCCTCCATCAGCAGCAGATCGCGGACACTCATATCTGCCGACACCGGCACATCAACCAGGATCTCCGTCACATAGGCGTCAATCACGGGTTGGGCCTGATGCCGGGCAACCGAGATGCGATGGTTGCCGTCGCGCACAAAATAGATATCGCCGACTTTGTACAGTTCCACGGGCGGCAACCCGACGGCTTCATAGTGCGCTTTGTAGACGCTTGTCCAGCGCGCCTTGCTCGTATCCCGCCGGGGGTAGAAGCTGCGGTCAAAATCGCAGTACCGATTCTCGCTGCCGATAATCTGCTCCAGCGGTACCTTGCATAGTCCCAGATAGCGCTGTCCGTGGGCATTCAGGCGGCGGCGAACGTCCTCAAGTGAGAGCAATTCATTCGAGGTGCGACTCAGCATGGAGCGCAACCGGCCGACAAAGGCCTGCCGCCGGGCGCGCGTAAAATCTTCCTGGATTTCGAGATCAATCCATGACATGGCTGTAGCTCCTCAGCCACGTGGTACCTCGTCGTGCCTGGAATGTTCAGCGGTGATCAACCGTTCACGTAGCTCGTTGGTGGTCATTCTTCGCGTGCAGAGTCTGGCTCCGGACAACCGCGCCGGCCCGGTCACGCTCCCCTGCACATACCGGATACGATTCAGCTTACCATGGCGGGTTGCCATATGCAAGTCACATATCACCCTGTCGGCGGCAAGTCAACAGGACCAATAGCCTATTTTCCGGTTCCCGCAGATGCGATTACAGTGAGACATTGCAGAAACAAACCTGGGGAAAACCCTAGACACTATAAAACTTATGCAAAGATATTCGGTTATCGACAGTGTTTCTGCAAAGACGTTGTTTCATCCCATAAAAAGAACAAAGCAACACAGGACAATGGACAAACAAGGTTTCCAATGGCGACAAGCCGGACGCATTTTGTTCTGTGTTGCTTTGTTCGCTGTTCTGTATATGTCCATAAGGAGGTAACGGTGACAACACGCGGCGACACCAATAGACTACTTCACGAAGAGGTTGATCGTCTTCGCCAGGAGGTCGCGGAGTTGCAGCAGACTCAGGCTACCCTGCGGGAACAACTTACCCAGGCTGAGGCAAACCTACAGGATCGGGATGCGCTGCTGCAGGCAGTGGTGCAGCATGTGCCCAACGCCTTCGCAGCCTTTGACCCGGAGATGCGCTACATCCTGGCAAGTGACCGTTTTCGGCAAGATTATAACGTTGCCGATCAGGAACTTCTCGGCCGCAGTCACTATGATGTCTTCCCCGAAGTCCCGGAGCGCTGGAAAGAGGTACATCAACGCAGCCTGGCCGGGCAGGTGGAGCAGGCCGAGGAAGATGCCTTTGTCCGCGACGATGGGAGCGTCACCTACAATCGTTGGGAGTGCCGCCCCTGGTACAACGGACAGGGCACGATCGGCGGTATCCTGTTTATCACTGAAGTTATTACCCGGCAGAAACAGATGGAAGCGGAGATGTGGCGGAGCCAGAACCTGCTTCAGAGCATTCTTAACCACTCCCCGATCGTTATCTATATCAAAGATCTGCAAGGGCGCTACATGCTGACCAACCACACCTTTGAACAACTCTTCGATATGACCGATGAGCAGATCGTGGGCAAAACCGATTATGATCTGTTACCACCCGAAATTGCGCAACAGGTGACGCGCAACGACCAGGCCGTGAGCCAGGCCGGACATCCAATCGAGAGTGAAGAAGTTATCCTGGTTGCCGGCACGCCCCACACCTACCTCTCATCAAAATTCCCACTGATTGACGAGCATGGCGCAGTCTATGCAGTTGGTGGGGTCTCAGCAGATATTACTGATCGCAAGCGCGCGGAACAGGAGATGCGCACGTTCCAGATTCTGGTCGAAAATGCGCCCGATGCCATTGGCGTATCCAACTTCGCCGGATATGTGACCTACGCCAATCCGGCCTACCGCGCCATGTACGGCTATGGCGATGAGACTATCGGGATGCACTTCAGCCGGATCATTCCGCCTGAGATCGAGGCTCTGGTCAATGAGGGCATGCAGATCGTCCAGACCGAGGGCATGTGGCAGGGCGAGAGTATCAACCGGCGGCGCGACGGCAGCACCTTTCCGATCCAATCCTCGATATTTCTTATTCGGGATACAGACGGAACGCCCCAGGCTATCGCCGCCATCAACCGGGATATCACGGCCTCTCGGCAGGTCGAGCAGAATCTCCAACGCCTGGTTGCAATTATCGAGAACAGCAGCGATTTTATCGGCACCGCCGCATTCGACGGCACGCCGATCTACCTGAATGCCGCCGGGCTGAAGATGGTCGGGCTCAGTAGCTTTGATGAAGCCCGGCAGATGAATATTGCCGACTTCTGCACTCCCGAAGATCAGCGCTACGCGGAGGAACATATTACTCCGGCCATCAGGGAAAAGGGGCGCTGGGAAGGCGAGTTTCGCTTTCGCCATTTTCAAACGGGCGCAGTCTTCCCAATCCACTACACACTCTTTACCGTCAATGATCCGCGCACAGACATACCGCTGGGATTGGGCACCGTCACCCGGGATATCAGCGCGCAGAAGCGAGAAGAAGCCGAACGTACCCGCCTGCAAGAGCAGGTCATCGCGGCGCAACAGGATGCCCTGCGCGAACTTTCCACCCCGCTCATTCCCATCTCCGACAATGTGGTGATTATGCCGTTGATTGGTACAATCGACAGCGGGCGCGCACAGATGGTGCTGGAAACACTGCTGGAAGGGATAGCACACTACCAGGCCGATATTGCAATCATGGATATTACCGGCGTCACGGTGGTTGATACCCAGGTGGCCCAGGCGCTGGTACGCGCCGCCAGAGCGGTCAAACTGCTTGGCGCGCAGGTGCTGCTGACCGGCATCCAGCCCCAGATTGCGCAGACCCTGATCACCCTGGGTGCCGACCTGGGCGACATTCGCACCCACGGGAATCTGCAAAGCGGGATTAGCTACGCGCTCAATCTGTCGGATCAGGATTAGTCGTGGCATTCACAGGACTTACGCGGTGGGCGTTTAAACCGGACGTTTCATCCGATGGATGCTGGTTTCGCCTGCGGCAGCATGGTACTCTTGTTATCTTTTTCACAAAAAAATTCACGTTGTGAGTTTTTTTGTGAAAAAGATTTAGAGCCTGTCTGAAAAGCTGATGCGCGTCGGTCCCACGGCATGCCGGGTGCGCTGCGACACCGGACCGCGCCCCCGGCGTCCCGGCTTCCGCCGGTTCCGGCCACACCCCGGCTGACGCCGG
>CAKZQX010000272.1 GCA_937141995.1 uncultured Chloroflexaceae bacterium
CTCAGTCTGCGGCGGACCGAGACTCGGGAAGAGATTGAGCAGCGCCTGTCGGTGGCGCAACATGAGTTTGAACAGATACCACACTTTGACTATGTGGTGATTAATCGCGAAGATCGGCTTGACGAGGCAGTGGGGCAGATTCGTGCCATTATCGTCGCCGAGAAGCAGCGCGTTTTCCCCCGGCATATCCGTCTGTGACCCGATCACGATACTCCTCTACCCGGTGGTGTGACGGCTGAGGTGTAGCCGACCGGCTCACGGTTAACCGCAATAAGCCACCGCCACGGGTTCCTTTTTCTCTTGTACGGACAGGCAGGTCAGGTAAGGAGATATATTATCATGACAGTACAGGATCGACTGCAGGCCGATCTTAAGGACGCAATGCGGAGTGGTGACAAACTCCGTGTCAATGTTATCCGCTCGGCGCGCGCGGCGTTACAGAATGCCCAACTGGAAACTGCCAAACAGGGGTATGACGCGGCGGTTCAGGATATCGAAACGCGCCTAGCCGCTGATCCGGCGGCGCGCGAGGCCGCGCTGGCCGCGATTTCGGCCGACTACCATGCGCCGCTGGAACCGGCGGACCAGGAAGCGGTGATTGCCCGCGAGGTCAAGCGCCGGCGAGACTCCGCCGATGCGTATCGCCAGGCTAACCGCACCGATCTGGCTGAAACCGAAGAGGCGGAAGCACGTATCTTAGAAGCGTATCTCCCGCAGCAATTGAGCGCCGACGAGCTGCGCCCGCAGATTGTCGCCATAATTGACGAGTTAGGGTTGCACGGCCCGGCGGATATGGGCAAGCTCATGCCGGTGCTGATGGAGCGGTTCCGGGGCCGGGCCGAGGGGCGGATGCTCAGCCGGCTTGCCCGCGAGGTACTGGCCGGCCGTTAAAAGCAAATCATGGTACGTTTTGTGTAATAAGCCAGGAGTTACGCGGTTACTGACTCGGAAGGTATTTCAGCCTCCAGCAGGACGGAAGAGATCCGATCTTGTTCATAAAAAACCACTTTGTGAATGTTTGTATGAACCAGATCAAAACGTACCATGCTGCCGCAGGCAAACCCGGCGTTGGGGTCGGTCAACAGACCGAAATAGGCTGCACTGCGTACGTCCTGTAATAAGCGACCAATGGCGAGACGTGCATCCGGCACGTTTATGTGAAGGATAAGGGCATGATACGACAATGGTGGTCCTCACAACTATGGCCGTTCCAGACAAAGCGGCAGGGCAGTGCCCGGCCGCACACGCCACGCTGGCTGGTTCTGGTTCTGCTGTGGACATTACTAACCACTGGCCTCTGGGCGGCGTTAACCTTGCCCCAGCCGGGTCAATCCGGGGTATTTGAGGTCGGTCGCCCCAGCCCACGAACAATTCATGCGCCGCGTAGTGTTGCCTACGAAAGCGCGGTGTTGCTGGCTGCCGAACGGGAACGCGCAGCGAATCGGCCGGAAAATACGGTGTTTGATCGTGACCTGGGGATCAACCAGGTACAGCGCGAGAAGTTGAATGATCTGCTGGCGGAAATTACCAGCATTCGGACGATGGCGCAACTGAGTCAGGCGGAAAAGATTGAGGCGGTTGTAAGTCTGCCCGAAATGGACGAGGAGGTTGCCGATATTGAAATCTCCGAGACGCTGGCGCGTGAAATCGTGATGCTTGATGATGAAGCCTGGCAGCGTGTCCGTGATCAGACGATACGTATGTATGAACGCTCCCTTGATCGGTATGACCTTGAATTGGATGAACGCGCCATCCAGCTCCTGCAAGAGCGCTGGCTTCCGTCGTGGACTTCGCTGCTGCCGGAGCCGCAGGGCAATCTGGTGCGTTTTCTAACCTCGTCCTTTCTCCGGGTGAATACAACGATTGACCAGGAAGAAACCGAGCAGCGCAAGCAACAGGCACGCGACGAGGTGTCGGCGCAGGAAGTCCAGGTGCAGGCAGGTGAGGTCATCGTGCGTGATGGCGAGATTGTCACCGAGGCGACGATTGAGAAGCTGACGGAAGCCGGCGCGCTACCTCAGCAACTGAGCTGGATCGGTATTACCGGACGTGGCATGCTGGCGGCGTTGCTGGCGCTGGTGCTGATGCTGCATCTCTTCTTTTTTCAGCAGGAGATGGCCTGGCAACCTCGTCCGTTACTCGTGATCATCCTGACGGTTGTGGGTACGGCATTGCTGGCCCGTGTGTCAATGCCGCTCTGGTTGGAGCATCCATATGTGTTTCCCCTGGCGCTGCTGGCGCTGGTGCTGACGGTGGTCTTTAATGCGCAGATTGCCCTGGTCGGGGCGGCGGTACTGAGTGTGATTGTCGGCGTTATTGACAGTAATACCCTCTCGACGGCGGCGACGCTGATGTTCGGCAGTACGGTCGCGGTGCTGTCGGTGCGCAATGCCGAGCGCTCGCTGACCTTTTTGCTGTCCGGGGTGGCGATTGCGGCGGTTACGGTGCTGGCCCAAACTGCGTTCTGGCTGTCCAATCCGAGTAGTATTGTTCAGGTGGATCAGGAAACGTTTACGATGGTTATGCTGTACAGTAGCGTGAACGGTGGGCTGTCGGCGATTCTGGCGTTGGGCCTGTTTAACCTGGTAGGACGCGCTGCCGGGGTAGTGACGCCGCTGCAACTGATGGAACTGGCGCATCCCTCGCAGCCGCTGATCCGTAAGCTGATCCACGAAGCGCCCGGTACGTACTATCACAGTGTTTCGGTGGGCAATCTGGCAGAGGCGGCGGCGGAAGCAATCGGGGCCGATGCCCTGCTGCTGCGGGTGGCGGCCTACTATCACGATATCGGCAAGACGATCCGCCCCTTCTTCTTTACGGACAATCAGACCGGGCGGGAGAATGTGCATAACGACCTTGATCCGCGCACAAGCGCGGAGATTATTGTCGATCATGTGCGTGAGGGCGTGAAGATGGCCCAGGATGCCCGACTGCCGCAGCCGATTATCGACTTTATCTCGACCCACCATGGCACGCATACGATCCAGCACTTCTATCAACTGGCGTTGCAGCAGGAAGACACGGTTGATATCAGCGATTTTCGCTATCCCGGGCCAATTCCCTGGACGCGCGAGCAGGGTATTCTCATGCTGGCCGACTCGGTGGAGGCGACGGTGCGCTCCAAGGCCCAGAGTGGCAAATTAGTACCCAAGCGTGCTGCCGAGCATAAGCAACTGCCCAGCGGTATGCAAACCATTGATGATCTGGTGAGTTCGATCATTGCGGATCGGGTGCAGAGTGGGCAACTGGATCATGCGCCGCTGACGT
Organism: uncultured Chloroflexaceae bacterium; assembly: GCA_937141995.1. Classification (GTDB taxonomy): domain Bacteria; phylum Chloroflexota; class Chloroflexia; order Chloroflexales; family Chloroflexaceae; genus CAKZQX01. The sequence goes on from CAKZQX010000272.1 coordinate 3,268, forward strand.
TGCATGACATTGTGCTGATCCGGCAGGCATTTATCACCAGTTTGCAGGGCATCTACCACCCTCGGGTGGAGTATGCGCCGCAGTTGGTGCGGGCAACCTGACCGGAGGGGAAAATCAGGCAATAGAACCAGGAAGGGCGCAGTATACTGCGCCCTTTCTGCATGCCGCTCCCCGGTTGTTGGGCCTTCCGTCTGGCATATTTCTTGCTAACTGGGTATGGTGAAGCTGTCAGCAATGAAGTTTGAAAAAATAGTCCGCTATCCGGATGAAACATTCAACGTTCATAACAGACAGCCTGGCCAATCTAGAAGGAGGAACAACGGATGTTTGGTCAGCCAATTAAACTATTCAAGCTGTTTGGCTTTCCCATAAAGCTTGACCTGAGCTGGTTTATTATTGCGATCCTGATTACCTGGACCCTGGCAACCGGGCTCTTCCCGATGCTGCTGCCCGCTGAGGCAAGCCTGGCAACGTCCACGTTCTGGGTGATGGGTGTCGCCGGCGCGCTGGGGCTATTTGTCTCGGTGGTGCTGCATGAGTTGGGGCACTCGCTGGTTGCGCGGCGCTACGGGCTGCCGATCCGGGGGATTACCCTCTTCATCTTTGGCGGCGTGGCCGAAATGGAGCGCGAACCGGACGATGCCAAAACGGAGTTTCTGGTTGCCATTGCCGGGCCGCTGGTCAGCGTGCTGATTGCCCTGGTCTGCTTTGGGTTGACCGCGCTGGGGCGGGCTGTTGGTCTGGGGCTCCCGTTTGTCACGGTTGTCGGCTATCTGGCAACGATTAATACGCTGCTGGTTCTGTTTAATATCATCCCGGCCTTTCCGCTTGACGGTGGGCGGGTGCTGCGGTCGGCGCTCTGGCACTGGCAGGGCAGCCTGCGGCGGGCCACGCGTATTACCTCCTGGATTGGTGCCGGGTTTGGCTTTCTGCTGATGGGGTTGGGGATTTTCTCCTTTATCGCCGGCAACTTTATCGGCGGGATCTGGTGGTTCCTGATCGGGATTTTCCTGCGCAACGCGGCGGTTATGTCCTACAAGCAACTGCTGGTGCGCCAGGCGCTGGAGGGTGAGCCGGTGAGCCGCTTTATGATCACCGAGCCGGTGACCATACCACCGGAGATCTCGGTGCGCGAGCTGGTTGAGGAGTATGTCTACCGACACTACTACAAGCTCTTCCCGGTGGTAGAAGATGGTCGGCTACGCGGCTGTATCACCATGGACGAGGTGAAGAATATCGAGCGCGAAAAGTGGGATGACTACACGGTCGGGGAGATTGCGGATAACTGCACCCCGCAAAACACGATCAGCGCGCATGCCGATGCGCTGGATGCGCTGGGGAAGATGAGCCGCACAAGTGCTTCGCGCCTGATGGTGGTCGAGGGGGATCGATTGCTCGGCATTATTGCGTTCAAGGATCTGATGCGCTTCTTCTCGATGAAGGTCGATATGGGCGAAGAGGAGCCGCTGCCGCGCAAGCTTCAGCAGCCTGCGGGCGAACGCCAGGATGAATTCAAGGAGCGTGCGGGGAAGGCCCGGCAGCGCCATGCTCCGGCCGAACGGTAAGTGTCAGGAGCGAACATGATGCAAACAGCCAATCACTGGAAAGGACTTGTGCTCGGTGTGGCCGGCAGTGTGGCTGGTCTGGCAGCAATGGGCAAATATTTTGCGCTTGTGCCGATGCCGCAGGGCAGCGCCGGCCAGGACGACTATGCCGGGTTCCATGCGCTCGACTCGCTCTCGCTCGTCGGGAAGCAGGCCCGCGATGATGAAGGCTCAACTGCCGCCGTTGGCCGTATTGCCTACCAGGCAGTGACCGGGGAAGAGCCGCAGTCACAGGAGACCAGAACGACACTGAGTTACCAGGTTCACTGGGCATACGGCATGGGCATGGGCGGGCTGTATGGTCTGGTGCGGCCCGCTGCCGGTTGGCCGGATCTGGGTGGCGGGTTGGCGTTTGGTACGGGTCTCTGGGCGCTGGGCAGTCAGATTATCGTGCCGATGCTGGGTCTGGCAAAAGGACCAACCGCTTACCCGCCCCGGCAGCATCTGGTCGAACTGGGTGGGCATCTGGTCTATGGCCTGGTGACATCGGCGACGACCCAGTTGCTCAACCGGGTTTTGCCATAGATTGGGATGCGGACGCGTTTCGGCGTGTCTGTACCGGGACATCCTGCGGAGCTACCAGATCTTGTGTGAAACGCGCCGCGCGCGGAAACCAAACGCTGCCGGCGCTGGTTGCCGGGGTGTTTCTGTTTCAGCGGCGGCCCTACGAGCGCCAGATCTACATGGAGCGAATGACGGAGATCCACACCAGCCCGGTACGTGGCCTCACCGGACGTCATACGCTGCTTACGATCTTCCTGGATAGCCGGTCGGTGAATATTATGCCCGCCGACCCGTTGCCGCAAGCAGTTATCCAGACCCTCTCACAGCATGTTGACCGCGCGGTTGTTGTGCAGTTGACGCCGGATCGGTAGAAAGAACAGCTCTCTTCCTCGCCGGCATGCGCCGGCCCAATTCATAGAATATCCGGAGCGTCGCTACAATTCATCTGGCACGGAACTTGCGAATATATACGTGACAGGAGTTATGTGGTCACGAACCCGGAAGGACATGTCGCCTCCGGCAGGGCGGAAGATTCTTTTCTTTTTCACAAAAAAGTTGCACTTTGTGCAACTTTTTTGTGAAAAAGGTAAAACAGTACCACGCTGCCGCAGGCGAATCGGGCTTCTATCTGGTCAAACCAGACGTTTGACCAGTCACCGCGTAAGTCCTGTAAGCGAAGTGATCGCATTGAAGTAACCAGGAGGTTAACTCATGCAATACCACGATTTCCTTGGACAGGAACAGAACCGGGCGCAACTGAGCTCCACGGCTGATGCTGAGATTGCAACCAACGGCGAAATGAAAGGCATTCGTACACAGCTTACGGATGACTATGCGCCGCTGTTTGAGAAGGGCGCGCAGGGGCAGCTCTAGTCCCGGCATAACGCTCCCGGAGAAATGCACGTAGGTTAATGTGTGCCAGGGCCGCCGGCAAGGAGAACCAGTGCCGGCGGCTCGCTACTTTCGGGCATGGATTATTACGTTTTTTCTTGTTCTATACATGTTATTTTTGCTATTCTTAATAACACAAGTTACGCGGTGGGTATGCACATCAGGTGTGTCACCCGATGCAGAACGAGTTTCGCCTCCGGCAGGGCGGAAGAAACCATCCTTTTCACACACATTTTTGCATGCCATGCAAAAATGTGTGTGAAAAGGACAAATAATGTACCACGCTGCCGCAGGTAAGTCGGGCTGTTCAGTTAAGCAAATGCCTGGTTTGAAACCTACTGCGTAATGCGTGTTTGCGATATCTTCTAGAGCAAAGGAGGTCTAGATCATGACAGATGTGCGACAGATACAAGCAGAGATGCGCCAGTTGCAGCAGCAGATTGATGAGCGCGAAGTCGAGGCGACCCGGCTCACGCGCCAGTTGGGTATGGCCCAGAATATAGACTCGGAAGAGCGGCACCAGCGTGCCAAGGGTCAGGGTGGCGATATCCAGGCCAGTGCGCAGCGCGGCCGGGTGCAAGAGGTTGAAGAGGAGATTACCGGCCTGCGCCGGCGGCTCGCCAACCTGCAAGCCGAGGCCGGGAACCAGGGCGCAACGCCACCGCAGCATGACCCGACCATTGGTGCGCCGGTCCTGGCGGTTGGCGGTATGGCCTGGCTGGAGCAGAGCGGCGGTATCTCCAACCAGTTGCGCACAAATCCCAGCGAACAGGGCGGTACAGTCTGCAAACTGGCTCCGGGCGCGCAGATGACGGTGCTCTACGGGCCGGAGGATGTTGACGGGCATAGTTGGTGGCGTGTACGTACCACCGACGGCAAAGAAGGCTGGGTGCCCGATGATGGCCTGCGGGCGCATGTGGCGTAAATTGTTAGAACGTTAGAACGTTAGAACGTTAGAACGTTAGAACGTTAGAATGGTTGTACACGGAAGCAATGCACTGGAAAGGATGCGATAGATTATGGATCACTTTCGCTACGTTATTCTTGGTGGTGGTGTAACTGCCGGGTATGCCGCCAAAGAACTGGCCGAGTTGGGGCTGCGTACCGGCGAACTCTGCATCGTCTCCAAAGATGATACCCTGCCCTATGATCGCCCACCGCTATCGAAAGATTTTCTCTCGACCGAGATGCCGCCGGAGGGTGTGCTGGTCAACGACGAGAACTTCTACAATCAGCATGGGATCGATGTCCGGCTCTCTGCCGAGGTCAATATTGTCGATCTGGAGAAGAAGCTGCTGCACACCACGCGCGACGAGCAGATCGGCTTCGATAAGCTGGTGATTGCCAATGGCGTACGTCCGCGCACCTTTGATCTCCCCGGTGCTGCCCAGAAAGGCATCATCTACCTGCGCAGCCTGGACGATGCGCGCGGTATTCGGGTGCAGGCCCAGGATACGCAGAACGCCGTTGTGATCGGTGGGGGCTATATCGGCATGGAAGTTGCCTCGCAGTTGCAGCAGCGCGGCCTGGAGACGGACCTGCTGGTGCATGGCGACCGGGTGATGCATAAGCTGTTCACCCCTGAGATGTCCGCCTTCTTTGAGCGCTACTATAAAGAGCGCGGGGTGCGCCTGCATAAGAATGCCGAGCCGGTCTCCTTTTCCTGGAATGGCCGCGAGTCGGGGGTGCGCCTGAAAAATGGCGACTATCTGCCTGCCGAGTTGATCGTCGCCGGGTTGGGCGTTATCCCCAACACCGAGCTATTCGAGGGTACGGGACTGATGCTCGACAATGGCGTGGTTGTGAATGAATATCTAGAGACGAATATCCCCAACGTATATGCGGCGGGCGATATCGCCAACTACTATGATGTGTTGTACGAAACGCAGCTCCGCATCGAGCATTGGGACAACGCTGTTGAGCAGGGGCAGCATATTGCGCGCATCCTGACCAACCGGCGCGAGCCCTTTGTGCAGGTGCCCTACTTCTTTTCCGATGTCTTCGATCTCTCCTGGGAGTTCTGGGGCGATCCTACCGGCGCAACTTCGATGATCCGGCGGGGCGATATCGACAGCGGCAGCTTTAGCATCTGGTGGCTCTGGAGCGGACGGTTGATCGCGGCGTTTGTGATGAACCGCTCCGAGGATGAGCGCGAGGTGGCCCCCGCGTGGATTCGCTCGCAGGAGCAGGTGCCGCTGGAACTGCTGGAAAACTCCGACCTGGTACTCAATGCGCCCTACCCGGCCGCAGGCGAGGCCCGCACACGGGGAGCATAACCTGAAGGGATACACTGCCGAACGGTGATATACCGTCCTGGTTTATGCACGTTGAGCAAATAACCTGAATATGCCATCTTGGAGTCCCGGCTTTAGCCGGTTGGATGCCTTCCGGGGCAGCAGCATGCTGCCGGGAAAGCCTGAGCCGGCTGAAGCCGGGACTCCTATGATGTCCATGAGCAAATAACCCGGATATGCCATCCTGGAATCCCGGCTTTAGCCGGTGGATGCCTGCCAGGGTAGCAGCATGCTGTCGGGAACGTCTGAGCCGGCTGAAGCCGGGACTCCCGTGTATTCTATATCGTTCCTGGAATCCCGGCTTTAGCCGGTGGATGCCTGCCAGGGTAGCAGCATGCTGTCGGGAACGTCTGAGCCGGCTGAAGCCGGGACTCCCGTGTATTCTATATCGTTCCTAAAACATCCCATACATGCCCTGACTTCCGGAAAAGAGAACTGAGGCAGATAAGCTTGTAAGGTATGTCGAGCACGCGTTAGACGTGGGTATGCTGACCCACCCGGTTCAGTTGCACCATAACTATATTAAGGGGATGGTGATAACGCCATCCCCTAAGGAGTCACATAATGATGAGACGATCGTGCATCCATCCGCAGCCGCGCCGCGCCGACACGCCGGGGCAGCGCGGTGTTCGGCATGTGCCGGCCGGCGGCGGTAGACCGGGGCGGTATGTCGGGGCGGTACTGCTGCTCATGTTCGGTCTGCTGCTGGGGGCGTGTAACGCGCAACAGGAACAAGCCGAGGATGTTGACAGCGTCGCTACGGAGAGTGCGGAAACGCCTGCGGCAGAAGCGACCGCCATGACGGAGGAGGTTTCGGCGTTTATGCGCGAGGTGCAGACCGAAGCCGCCGGCATCACCCTGCCGGATGATCCCGATGGTCCGGTTGTCGCTCTGGGCGAAATTGATAACGACCCGCGAGCCTACCTCAACCAGACCGTGACGGTACGCGGGATGGTGTCCGCCATCGTTGGCGAGCATGCATTTCAGTTTGATGACCCGGCATTGCTGGGGGCCGATGATGTGCTGGTGGTCGATCCCCAGGGCCAGACCGACTTCATCGAGGGGGATATGCTGGTGGTGCGCGGGACGGTGCGTCGGATCGACCTGGATGCGGTTGAGACCGACATTGACCTGGATGTGATGGACGATATGTTCCCCGGCCTGGAAGAGGGCACAGTTATCGTCGCCTGGGAAATTATGGATGTATCCGAGGACGAGATGACCGAGGTTATGTCCGGCGATATTATTGCCGACCCGGAGGCATTCCTGGGTGATCTGGTGGTTGTCGAGGGTGTTATCACCGCCGTGTTTGACGAACAGGTTTTTCGCATGAGCGACAACCAGGCGTTGACCATTCAGGATAACATCCTGGTGGTGCTGCAAGATCAGGTGCTGCCGCCGGAATTGGAAGATGGGATGAAAGTGCGGGTGCGCGGCATGGTCCAGCCATTCTACGCGGTTGATTTTAACCGCGATCTCGATTTTGATCCCCGGATTGAACTGGGGATCGACTATGAGAACCAGCCTACGCTGGTGGCCTCATCGGTACGGCCGGCCGAACTGCCGCAGACGGAGGAGTAGCAACCAGGTGACAGTGCGACGACTTTTCCGCACCATGCGTAGATGCAGGCTGTCGGGTTACTCCCGCCGCGCTGCCGGCATGCTGCCGGGCTGCCTGCTGCTTGCGGCGTGCGGCGCGCAACCTGTCGCAACCGACGGCTTTGATAGTGCGCCCGCACCGACCGGGGCTGCGCGTGCCACGATGCAGGCCATGCAGACCGCTATCGCCACGGTTACGCTGCCGGCCGATACCGCCGGGCCGGTTGTTCCCCTCAGCAATATTGACGATTTCCCGGAGCAGTACGCGGGGGAACCCGTCACCGTGCGCGGGATTGTGGTATCCCTGATTGGCGCGGCCGCCTTCCAGATCACTGACATGCCGCTGTTGAGCAGCGATACGCTGCTGGTCGTTGCCGCCGACGGCACCGCCGATGTCGCGGAAGGTGATATACTGCTGGTGCGTGGCCGGGTGCGTCACCTCGATCCGCAGGATATGCCGGAGGAGATCGACCCCGGTTTTCTGAATGATATCTTTCCCGCTTTTGATGGCGAAACGGTTATGATTGCGCAGAGCATCACGCAGCTTTCATCAGATGCCCTCGACGAATAGGTAAAGGAGTAGAATGATGACCGATGAGACTTCATCATCGCCCGCACCCCAACCCGCGCCCCAATCTGCACCGCAACCCGTCCCTCAGCACACTCAAAAACAACCCGGTAATCGCGCCCCGCTCTGGCTGCTGCTCGGCGTAGCAGTCGGGTTTGGCCTGCCCCTGGTGGCCTGTGGCGTGCTGGCCGTTGCGTTTGCGCTGGTCGCCGGCTCGTTTTCATCGCCGACGATGGCGACCGGGCCGAATGACTTGCGCCAGGTGCATGTGTCGGGACCGACCTCCGGCCCGGCGGTTGCCATTATCGATGTCACAGGGCAAATTGTCGGCGGTGAGGGCACGCCCTTGAATGCCCAGGTTGCCGCCGCCGGTGATCTTGTTTCGCTGATACAGGAGGCCGACGCCAACGAGGATGTACAGGCGATTATGCTGCATGTCAACAGTCCCGGCGGCGGCGTCGCGGCGTCGGATCGGATCTACCATGCGCTGCAGCAGGTCGATAAGCCGATTGTGGTCTGGATGAGTGACGTGGCGGCTTCGGGCGGCTACTACATCAGCGTGGCCGGCGACGAGATTATCGCCATGCCGCAGACGATTACCGGCTCAATCGGCGTGATCGGGCAGAGCCCCAACGCCGAGGAGTTGCTCGACAAGATCGGGCTGGAGATTGAGATTATCAAGTCGGGTCGCTTCAAAGATATGGGCATTCCCTACGAGCCGCTGGGACCGGCGGAGCGGGATATCTGGCAGCAGTTGGTCAACGCGGCCTATGATGACTTTGTTGGGGTCATCGTTACCGGGCGCGACCTGGACGAGGACGCGGTGCGCAACCTGGCGGACGGGCGGATCTACAACGGCGAGCAGGCGCTAGAACTGGGGCTGATCGATGCGCTGGGCTACCGGGAGGATGCGATCACCCGGGCCGCCGAACTGGGCGCAATCGAGGACGAGCCGCGCGTGATCCGCTACCAGCGCCGGCCCTCATTCAGCGAACTGCTCGGCATCACCGCCCCCACCGACCCGACGACGGCAGAGCTACAGCGCCTGCTGCTGCATCCCACCCTGGAGTATCGCTGATCGCGGGTGACGTGCGCCACCGGAACGCGCGACCAGACCAGTCTGCGGAGATCGGTCTGGTCTGCTGACCGCCTGATGACCGTTGAACATTACATCCGGACATCACTGATCGGGCGTCCCGACTTACGGAGTGTGAATTTCTAATCCGGACATCACTGGACAGGAGTCCCGGCTTCAGCCGGATCGGGCGGGACAGGAGTCCCGGCTTCAGCCGGATCGGGCGTTCCCGGTGGTATGCAATTAAACTGGCAGGTATCCAACCGGCTAAAGCCGGGACTCCCGGATGGTAATGGTATATCAGGCATTCCCGG
>CAKZQX010000273.1 GCA_937141995.1 uncultured Chloroflexaceae bacterium
CGGATGGCCTGCCGGAAGAGGCGCGTCTGATCACCTCAAATGAGCTACAGGAGGCGCATCGCCTCTGTCCCGATGGTGATGCCGACTGGGTGACATTCTTCGGGAAAACCGGGAAGCGCTACTTCCTCTTTACCGACACCAGTCGCTACCGGGGGCCGCGATCAATCAATGATGAGACGCAGGCCGGGGCTGATACGGTTCTGGTGCTGACTGATCGTGATGGCGTCAGTATTCTCGATATCAATGACGATATTCCGGGAGGCGAAACGCTCGACTCGCAGATTGAGTTTATCCCTGAAGTAGACGGGTTCTACTATGCCCAGATCAAGAATATCGGCGATATCGGCAATCAGTACATTGTCTACGACCTCTTCTTGCAGCTCTGTGTGCCGGGTCAGACCGACTGCGGGCGTACCAACCCGGAAGATCTGCCTTCCCTGGATACGCCGACACCCGATCCGGCTGATCCCGATCCATCGCCGACGCTCCTGGCAACGCCCGTGGAAGAGTTTACCCTGGATGGGGTTGACGATGAAGAACTGGACACGATCAACTATCGAGCGGTGCCGACACCTACCTCCACGGCGCGCCCGGAAGTACGCACGGTCGTTCCACCATTCCCATTCGCCGATGCTACTTTCGAGCAGATGTGGCATCGCAATGATCAGCCGGTCGCCGGCAAGTATGTCGAGCGCAGTTGGATGTGGGGGCCCGACAGCCTGATGATCGGCGAGGAAGCCTACACCCAGGCCGCCGATGGACTGCGTCAGGTGCAATATTTTGATAAGGCCCGCATGGAAATGGACTCCGCGACAAAGCTTACCACGAACGGCTTGCTTGTCCAGGAAATGATCAGCGGGCACATTCAGGTGGGTGATACCGACTTTGTGGCCCACGAAGCCGCCGATATTGCGCTGGCGGGTGATAGCAACAGCGACTCAACGCCAACCTATGCCGGCCTGCATACTCTCCTTGAGCGTACTTTTGCGGACCGCACTGGGGAGCAGGTGACGGAACAGCTTCAGCGCGATGGCCGCATCACTGAATATGCCGGGCCAACATCACCTGCAACCCGACTGGCCCATTTTGTACCCACGACCGGCCATAATATTCCGACAGTCTTCTGGCACTACCTGAATGCCTGGGGCGATGTCTATGAGTCGGGTGAGTTTACCCGCGGCCCACTGCTCAACTGGTTGCAAACCGTTGGCTATCCGATTAGCGAACCCTACTGGATCCGTGTCAGTGTCGCCGGCGAACCGCAGGATGTGCTGATCCAGGCGTTTGAACGTCGGGTGTTGACCTACACTCCCGCCAATCCTGCCGAGTGGCAGGTTGAGATGGGGAATGTCGGTCGGCACTATCATCAGTGGCGCTATGGTGCGGATCTCCCGTAAGCTGAAGACTAAAGGCGAAGGCTGACCCGCGTCGGCGTGACTCAGTCTTCAGCGTTTAGAACCTGTCTGAAAAGGGTTTGTTATGGGAATACGGCCCCGGCAGCAGGAGTCCCGGCTTCAGCCGGTGTGCGGCCGAAACCGGCTGAAGCCGGGACTCCTGGGGCGCTATCCGGTGTATCAGGGCAACCAGCATGCCGTGTGACCAACGCGACCCCCTTTTCAAACAGTCTCTTAGTAGTCAGCAAACCTATGCTTTCACGTTCGCGCCGGAATGACGCGCTCGAGGTCGTTCGCCATCTGGTGACGGTCATCGGGCCGCGTCAGGCAACCTCGCTGGCCGAGGCGCAGGCCGCCGCCTATGTTGATGGGCGGCTGCGGCGTGCGGGTATGCGCGTCAACGCCGATACCTTCCGTGCCGCCACGCACGCCGGGTTGACCTATCCCCTGCTGGCGCTGCTGGGCCTGACCGCCGCGCTGCTGACCCGCTGGCTGCCGCTCCCTTCGTTCCTGCTGGCTCTCTGGGGCTTTCTCCTGACCCTGGGTGATGCGCTGGTTGCCCCCCTACCGCCTCTTTCATTGCAGCGCGACAGCCAGAATATTGTCGGCACGCGCGCGGGTGAGAAAGCTCCCCGCCGACGGGTGGTGCTGCTGGCGCCCCTCGACTCATATCCCGACCGGACCGGGTTGTATCGCTTTTTGGGTCAGCACCGGGTCGCCTTCATCAGCCGGATGGTCGTGTTTGGCCTGCTGACGCTGCTGGCACTGCTGCATGCGTTCGCGCCCAGTGAGATCTGGTGGTATGGTCAGGTGCTGCCCGCAGTCTACCTGCTCTTGCTCTTACTACCTCGACGGGCGTGCCTGGGGACATCGCCCGGTGGGGCGGGGGCGCTGGCGGTGCTGCTTTCTGCTGCGGAGCAGTTGCATACGCTGCAGACGGTGGAACTCTGGACTGTTGCCCTGGGAGCGACGGCAACCGGCAGCAGCGGCGTCCGCGATCTGCTGGCACGCTATCCCTTTCCCGCAACACAGACGCTCTTTCTCAACCTGGAACATATCGCTGCCGGTCAGTTGATCTATGCCTCGCGTGAGGGCGTGGTGCGCCAGCATACCGCCGATGCTCAACTTATCCAACTTGCCGAACTGATCGATACCCGCGACCCGCTGATTAATGCCGAACCACGTCCCTACCGCACGGCACCCTCGCTTGCCACCCTGCTGTATGCGCGTGATTATCGGGTGCTCTCCATCCTGTCGCACACGGACGAGCATGTTCCTATCTCTGAGGATAAACCGCTGGCGAATCTCGATGCACAGATGCTTGAGCGAACAACTCGATTTGTGGTTGGTATCGTGCAGCAGCTTGATCAAGAGCAGCGGGATGGGGCGGCAACGCAACACCCCCGGCGGTAAGATTTTTTGTAAATCTTGCACGTTCTGAAGCAGTGTGGTATGATCCGGGTTAACCCCGCCTGGTACGTGGATGGGTGAATGTTTTGAGCCAACAGAGTTTCGATAGGGAGCCTGGATCAAGCGAGCTATGCGGTGGTCCGCAGACCTCGCGGACGGGCACCCACCTGAGCGTATCAGGTTCGAAACTAGCTCATCCACGGCCCGGCAGGGTTTTTGCCTCTCCACTCTGGTCCGGATCATCCTGGCCGGCGTTGCACTGAATGACACAACGTACGCGGTTGACATGCAAACCGGATGTTTCACCCGATGGAAGTCCGCTTCGCCTGCGGCAGCATGGTACGCTTTTGATCTGTTTCACAAAAAATTCACAACGTGAATTTTTTGTGAAACAGATCGAGAATCTTCCACCCTGCCGGAGGCCCAACGCTCTTTCGGGTCAGTGACCACACGTAACTCGTGTGAACGAGGGCAGATGCTCTACCTCTTCTATGGCTCCGATGAATTTGCTCGTAGCGAAGCAGTTGCGGCGTTGCGCGCTACGCTCCCGCCTGACATGGCCGCGCTGAACAGTACCACGCTGGAAGGGCGCAAACTCAAACTGGATGTCCTGGCAAGCGCATGTGAGGCGCTGCCCTTCCTGGCCGAGAAGCGCCTGGTTATTGTCAATGATGCCTTGAAGCATGCCAAAGCGGGTAAGGATCGGGATGAACTGCGCGCCTACCTGGAGCGGGTACCACCTACCTGCGACCTCCTGTTTCTTGAGCATGATGATGTGGATAAACGTAATGCGCTTTTTACCCATCTCAAGAAGATTGCGCAGGTGCAGGAATTTCAGCCGCGCAGCGGGAATGAGTTGCTGCGCTGGCTGAACGAACGTGCCAAAGGGTTGAAGGTCCGGCTGGATAAAGCGGCGGCGCAACGCATGGTCGATTTTGTCGGCAATGATGGACGCACGCTGGCGACGGAACTGGACAAGCTGGTAAGCTATGTCGGGCGTGGCGGGCAAATTACCACTGCCGTGGTTGATCTGCTGGTGCAGGATGCCCACGAGCAGAATCTGTTTGCCTTCATCGATGCATTGAGCATGCGGCAGCGCGGCGCGGCCTTGCACGGAGTACGGGCGCTGCTGGCGGAAGGTCAGGCGGCAACCTACATCATGTTTATGCTGGCGCGCCAGGTCCGTATTCTGCTGGGCGTGCAGCAACTGGCGGCGCAGCGGATGCGGGCCGACGATATCGCGGCGCAGCTCAAACAGAAGCCCTTTGTTGTACGCAAAGCGTTGGGGCAGGCGCGGAACTTTCGCGCGGATGAACTCGAAGCGCTACATGACCGCCTGGTCGAGATGGATCATGCCATCAAGACCGGGCGTATTCAGGCCGATGTAGCGCTTGAAGTTCTGGTGATCGAGATGTGTGGGGAAACCGGGCCGCGGTCGGAGCGCATGCCGGGGTAAGGTCGTTCCGCCCAGGGCTAGGTGCCGGCAGATACGGTTTCCTGGCGGGCTGCATTAAACTTCTTCATCAGGCGTGACTTCCGGCGGGCAGCATTGTTCTTATGAATGATACCTTTGACGGCGGCTTTGTCCAGCGTCTTCACAGCGAGGCGCAGTGCCTCATCGTCCTGTGCGCCGCTGACAATCGACTGCTCGGCCTTCTTGACCATGGTTTTAACGCGCGAACGGTACATCTGATTACGCAAATGTTTGCGTGCGTTTGTGCGAATGCGTTTCTTTGCTGAACGTGAGTTCGCCAAGGTTTCTCACTCCCTATATACTTTCATGCGCCGCAGAGCAGTTCAACCGCTACCTGGTGGTATACTCTACAGCTAACCATATACACACTGAAGAGAAATTATAGCAGAAGGATATACCCTGTGCAACTCTCCCGGTTGAGCCGCCAGGTCCGCAGCCCCCTGTTCAATAGCCTGATTGTCATCGGGGGCGCACTGTTGAGCCGGATCACCGGATTGGCCCGCGATGTGGTCATTTCGGCGCAGTTTGGCACGGACGCTGACCTGGGAGCTTACTACGCTGCCTTCCGCGTAACCGACCTGTTGTATATGGTGATTATTGGCGGCGCACTGGGTAGCAGTTTTATTCCAGTCTTTATCCAGGTGTGGCAGCGTGACGGCAGCGAACGGGCCTGGCACCTGGCAAGCGCAGTCGTCACCTGGGCGCTGGCGCTGCTGGTGCTGGCAAGTGCGCTGCTCTGGGTGCTGGCTCCGCAGCTTACCATCTGGTTCTTCGACGCTACCGAAACGAATATCGCATTGACGGCGCGGATTATTCGCCTGTTCCTGCTCTCACCGTTGCTGCTGGGGTTGGGGGGACTGGCAATGGCGGCGCTCAATGCGCAGGATCGGTTTACCCTGCCCGCTCTGGCACCTGCGATTTACAATCTGGGCATCATCGGTGGGGCGATTTTCCTGGTCCCCTTCCTGGATATCTGGGGGCTGGCCTGGGGCGTGATTATCGGGGCCGGACTGTATCTGCTGGTGCAGCTTCCCGGGCTCTGGGACATGGGTATGCGCCTGCACCTGACTCTGGGGCGCGGTATGGTTGAACTGAAGACCATCGCGCAGCAGATGACGCCGCGCGTGTTTGGGCAGGCCGCCGCACAGATCAGTCTGCTGGTAACGGCTGCGCTGACAACCTGGCTGACCCTGGGCTTCGAGCGACTGGCCGGATTAAACTATGCCTACCAGCTTATGCTCCTGCCCTATGGGGTCTTCTCGCTCAGCCTGAGCACCGTGGCCTATCCCCGCCTGGCACGCCTCATCGCCGAGAATCGCCACGCCGAACTGGACGCGAGTGTGCGTAACACCCTCAGCATTATTCTGTTCCTGACAATACCGGCAACCGTGGCCCTGATGATCCTGGCGGTACCACTGGTGCGCCTGCTGTACCAACGTTTTGCATTCGATCAGACTTCGCTACGCTACACGGTTATGCCGCTGCTGGGGTATGCCACTGCGCTGCCCGCCTTTGCCGCCGCCGAGATCCTGATCCGCGCATTTTATGCCATGCAGCAAACCTGGACGCCGGTCTTGATCGGTCTGCTTCAAGTTACGCTCAACCTGGGAGTTGGCACCCTGGCGCTGCTGTCCGGGGGTGGCGTCGTTGCGCTGACACTGGCGTTTAGCCTGGCAACCAATGTCGAGCTACTGCTTTTGCTCATCATGCTGGGGCGGCGGCGACCGGGCATCTGGGGGGAACGAACGCTGTGGCGATCATTGGGAGCAACAGTTGTGGCAACGGGCGGGCTGGCGCTACTGCTCTGGGCGATCCGCCGGTTTTCGCTGCCCTGGCTGCCGTTTCTGGCGCTCAACGGTTCCTACGCCTGGCGGCAAGACATGTTACTGCTACTGGTATGGGTCGCTGTCGTAGGTGGAGTGGGTAGCCTGGGATATCTCGGCATAGCGGCGGCGCTGGGGTCGCGCGAGGCCCGCGAGGTTGGGGCACGGCTGCGCACGCGACTCCGACTCGGGCGGGGCTAGGACAACCATTTCCGGCAGGTGATGCGGGTGCCTACCCCGATGGTTGATTCAATATCCATTTCATCCATCAGGCGACGCGTCCCGGCCAACCCCATGCCTGGTATGCCACCGGCTGACGTGCCATTCTGCAGGCTCTGCTCAACCTCGGCAATACCCGGCCCCTGGTCCGCAAACACCATCTCAATGCCCGACCGTCCGTCGCGCTGCACCTGGCTGAGCGTAACCGTTCCTTCGCCGGCATAGATCAGGATATTCCGGGTCAATTCGGAGGTTGCTGTAGCAATGCGCGCCTGATCAATGGCACTGAACCCCATACTTCGCGCCATATCGCGGGCCGCCATCCGCGCCGCAATAATATCCGAGTCGGAACGAACCGAGATAAGATGAGGCGCAGCCATGCGCGCCTCGTGTAATAATTCGGACACCGATGTCTTCATAGTTTTTCCCGGGACATCACCATGGGTGCTGACGACAGAACCACATGATGAGGAATTTAGCCGCTATTTACTCAAACGAACCCGGCACTGCTCTTTTGCAGTATGTGAAAGCGCAATCTTCATTGAAATGCACCTGTTATTATATCCAATCCGGCTACCACGCTTGTGATAAATTGAACAAGGGTATTATACACCCGGCACAACCCCCAACGCAACCCTACTACTCCAGGAGGCGCCGGTAAACGGCGCGAAAGCCATTCCCCAGTTGGTCATACCCAAAACAGCGCACAATCTTGTCATGCCCATGTTCGCCAAACTGCCGGCGCAGGTGCGCATCTTCGCCCAACTCCTGCACCCGCGCAGCAAAGCCCGCGACATCGTTCTGTGCTACCAGGAAGCCATTCTCGCCATGATCAACCACTTCCGGCAACGCGCTTGAGTCGGTCGTGACAACCGGACGCCCGCACGCCAGGGCTTCGGCAGGAACCATGCCAAAGCCTTCCATGCGTGAAGGAAAGAGTAAGATATCGCAACTCTGGTACGCGGCCACCAGCCCGGCCCGATCCGGCGCACCGATGGGAATCATCCGGGGGTGCGGCGGGGTTGCGTCACGCCCCTGGAAGCCACTTGTATAGTATAGCGCATATTCGTCGGGAAGATGGTCCATAATCTGCGGCAGCAGATCAAACCCCTTGCGCCGCGTGCGGTTGCCCACAAAGAGCAGCCGGATACGGGCATCACGCGGCGGCAGACCATCGTCGTGGCGCGCAAGATCCGGTGTTGGGATGAACACCGTTGTGTCGATCCCATCAAAGATCAGCACGGTGTCAACCCGGCCATAAGTCTGTGTCACCTGCCGTTGGGTAAACCGGCTGACGCAGACCACCGCGTCGGCATCGAGCACTGACCAACGATCATAGCGCGACTCGGCCAGGCGGTAAAACAGCCGTTGCGCCGGCGAGCTATAGGGCTGGAGGGCCGGGTCGGTGGTCAGGTGATGCACCGTTGTCACGACCGGCAGTCCGGATGCGCGCAGGGCAAAGGCCAGGCGCGAGCGTCCCTGGACGATATCAAAGCCCCGCCACCAGCCCGCCGGGAGCCCGTACGGAATGAGAAAGGGCACAAAGTTATAGATTTCCGGGAGGCGCAGCAACGTGGCCGGCAACCCGGCCGCGCGCACTGAGCGGGTGATGTTCTGGATGCCGAAGTCCACACCACCGCGACCCACCGGCGAAATGTAGAGCGGGCGTATTGGCATAGGTTATCGCACACATCCACTGCAAAATGGGAAGTCCGGGGTGCAATGTATGAACACGTTGCGTGTCGCTTCTATTTTACTATTTTACACCACGCGGTTCCGGGAGGGTTTCTCAACGACGATAAAATAATTCCCACTGCGCAACCGGCCAAACAACCAGAGTTCCAACTCCATCAGCCGGGTGATGGCGCGCAACGCCCGGTAGACCAGCCCCCGCCGATCCAGGTAGCGGCGCATG
>CAKZQX010000274.1 GCA_937141995.1 uncultured Chloroflexaceae bacterium
AGTCCGTATCCCGAAGTCCGAAATCCGTAGTCCGTATCCCGAAGTCCGAAATCCGTAGTCATAACCCATAACCCATAACCTGTAACCTGTAACCTACGAACCTATGAACCAGAAACAAGCTGATCCCTTCTTTTTTGATGGTGGTACAACCGGCTGTCTGCTGCTCCACGGCTTTGCGGGGATGCCGGGGGAGACGCGCGGCCTGGGGGAGTATCTGGCGGCGCAGGGCCATACTGTGCTGGGTGTGCGCCTGGCAGGGCATGCCGAGTCCCCGGAAGTGCTGGATGTTACCTGCTGGCGTGACTGGCTGGCCGCCGCCGAGGCCGGGTTTAACGATCTGCGCTCGCGCTGCGCGACGGTGGTGGTGATCGGATTTTCGCTGGGTGGCGCGCTGGCGATTTTGTTGGCGCGGCGACGCTCGTTTGAGCGGCTGGTCCTGCTGGCAACGCCGCTCTGGTTGCAGGGCGACTGGCGGGTCAATGTCCTGCCGCTGGCGCGGCTGGTAATGCGCTGGTACTACCCGCTCGAAAAGGCCGATTTTTCCGACCCATTCCTGCGGCAGCGGGTCCGCGAGTATGATCCCGAGGTTGACCTCGACGATCCCGAAGTGCAGCAGCAGTTGCGCCAGTCGATCAAACTGCCCGTCAGCGCGATTGACGAGCTACGCCAGGCAACTGCGCGGGCGCGCGGTGCGCTGCCCCAGGTGCGCATGCCTACGCTGGTGATGCATGGCCGCAAGGACGACACTTCTTCGCCCGCCGGCGCTGAGGAGATTATTGCACGGATCAGCAGCCCGGAGCGGCACCTGGTCTGGTGGGAAGAGACCGGCCATCAGATGCTGGTCATTGGCCCGGAACGCGATGCGATCTATGCCCGAATTGCCGCGTTTGTAGCGGACGGACACGCATCCGGATAATCACAGATTTTGTCACCATAGACGATTACTCCGGCAACTCCAGGCTATCCAGCCGTTCCGGCTGTCCATTGCGGCACAGAATCAGCGGTGAAGCGGTTTCCGCTGTGTGGACCGCATACTGCTGCTCGCTGTCGCTGAAGACCAGTAGATAGCCGGGTACCATCACCTGCCCATATCCGCGCGCCGGATCGGGACATCCCAGCGCGCTGCTATTCCAGGTCTGTTCTCGCACTGTCATCAGGGTGAGCATATCTTCCGGCACGCCGAGATGATCGGCCAGCGCAATGCGGGCGGTGGTGACAATATCTTCCGGAGTGCCGTTTGTGCTTGCGGGCAGAATCGTCGGGGTTGCCAGATCGTACATGTCGGGCACAATGGTGGCGGTTGGCAGCGGCGTAGGCTGAGCAGGCGGGCGGGTGGGCGTCAGGGTTGCCGTCGCCGTAACGCCGGGCAGTTCAGTCGCGGCTACGGCAGACGGAGTCGCGGTGGTCGCCGCCGGCATGGTGGCTTGCTGCCCCGGCCCACAGGCCGCCAGCAGTCCCCCGGTGATCAGCAGCATCAGCAGGTTGCGCATTCCCTACTCCCTGGTACAATAGATAGACACAATAGATAGACACAACAGCCTGTTTTATTCTAGACGTGCAACGGGAGGCAACCGTTCCCCCTATGCTTGATTTTGCGATCGACCTGGCCTATCGCGCCGGCGCGCTGGCCCGCTCCGGTCTGGAGCGGGAGCACGCGGTCGAAGAAAAAGGTCGCGCCGATCTGGTCACCGAAACCGACCGTGCCATCGAAGAGTTGCTTGTCGGTTCGATTCGCTCGCGCTACCCGGACCATCGCATTGTCGCCGAGGAAGGTAGCAACAACACCGGGAGTAGCGCCTACACCTGGGTGATCGATCCGCTTGACGGCACGACGAACTATGCCCACGGCGTTCCGCTGTTCTGTGTGTCGCTGGGTGTGCTGCAGGGCGAAGCGCCGCTGTTTGGGGTGGTGTATGATCCGTTGCGCGGCGAGTTGTTTACAGCCTATCGGGAACGGGGCGCGTACTGCAACGGTCGCCGGCTCCAGGTATCGCAGACGCCGTCGCTGGACGCGGCCCTGCTGACGACCGGCTTTCCCTATGACCGCTTCACCCAACCTGACAACAATATTGCTGAGTTTTCCCGGATGGTGTTACATATCCAGGGTGTGCGGCGCACCGGATCTGCTGCACTCGATCTCTGCTATGTTGCGGCGGGGCGCACCGATGGACACTGGGAGTTGGGGCTGCATCCCTGGGACACGGCTGCCGGCGCGCTGCTTGTGGCCGAGGCGGGAGGCCGGTTAAGCGACTGGCAGAACCGGGATTGGACGCTCTGGAATCCGCGCCTGGTGGCCTCAAACGGATTGATACACGCTCAGATAGTGAAGGTGTTGACGGCAACCAGCGCCCGGTAATATTTAACCGGCGCTGTGTTGCTGCTATGATACGCAACCATGACTTACTACCTGCCCGAAAATTTACCATCCGGCCCAATCCTTAGCTCACGCCGACCGACCATCAACGAGTTTTTCCTCTCATCGTACACCATGAATATCTATCTCGGCTGTGAGATGGGCTGCCCCTACTGCGACGGCTGGGTCTACAGTTCGCGCCCGCTAAACGAGACCGTGCGGGTGCCGCTCAACCTGCCGCAACTGCTGGCCGAGGAGCTACAGACGGTGAGTCGCGGCGACCTGATCGCCATTACTGCGCTGAGTGATCCCTACCAACCAGCCGAGCAGAGCTATCGTATTACGCGCCAGGTATTGCAAGTCCTGGCCGATGCCGGGCAACCATGCCTGATCCTGACCAAGGGGTTGGGCGTGCTGGAGGATATTCCGTTGCTCCAGCGCATCAATGAGCAAAGCCTGGCAATTGTTATGACGACCCTACTCACCATGGATCGCTATGCCGCCGAGCGTCTGGAGAGCAAATCGCCGGCACCGGCACTGCGGCTGGAGATGCTGACCGCGCTGAAACGCGCGGGTATCCCGGTGGGCGTGGCGATGGTGCCGGTAATTCCGTATGTCAACGATACCAATACGGCATCGCGGGCGCTGTTCCGGGCCTGTGCGGAAGTCGGGGTTGATTTTGTGATCTGGGATTATCTGCATGTGCCGAATGAGCGACACCGTATGCGCGTCGATGAGATGCTGATCCGGGTAGCGGCCTATCCGAGCAACTTCTACCGTGATGTCTTCCAGGGGCAACCGCTGCCCACGGCTAACTACCGCGCCGAGCGCGATGCGGAGTTGCTGGTCCGCTGTGACGGTTTCGGGCTTGATCCGCGCGTGCCGCACCGCCTGTTTGCCGGTCGGTTAGACCCAAAAAACGAGGCCGCACTGTTGCTCAAACATACGGCCTTCCGCGACACGATTAATGGGCGCGCGCATATGGCTGCGCTGCATCGTGATCTGGCCGAGCGGGTCTACGGCGGTGAGGTCCGCGCCGAGCAACTGCGTCTCAGCCCGCTCTGGCTGACGCTGAAGCAAGTCCTCACGATGGAGGAGTGACATCTTTGCCGGCAGCTAAAACGCCGTCCCCTGCTGTGCGCCGGTCTCTGAGCGTGCCCCCGCCGACGCAGCAACTTCAGCCTGGTGGCGTAATCGGGCAAACAGCTTCCGGCGCAACTCGCTCAGTAGCGTGCGATACTCGGGCGTGCGGATGGGCTCGGTTGTCATAATCAGCGCATCTTCGCCATTATCGGTATAGTAACGCGGGCGTCGTCCAACAACCTGGAAGCTATACTTGGTATAGAGATTCTGCGCAACCACATTTGAGACGCGCACCTCGAGCGTCATAACCGCTGCTTGCATATCAAGCGCCTGATCGATCAGGCCATTCAGCAGCAGTTCTCCCAGACCCTGCCCACGATACTGCGGCGCAACGGCAATCGTTGTGATATGGGCATCATCAACCGTCAGCCAGATGCCGCCATAGCCCACAACCGGATAGGCATGGTCAAATTCATCGGGGAGGAATGGTACTCCAAAGAGGCCGGGAAAGAGTGTCCCCAGTAACCCGCCGCGTCCTGATGCGGTCTGGCGGGAACGTTGCTGAGGGGGTGGGGGGGTAAGACTGGCGCGGGCCACAGTATACCGACATGTATCGGGGCTGCGCAACTCACGGCGGAATGTGGTAGAAGACCAGGAGGTGCTAAAGCACTGCTGCTCGACCTGCTGTACCTGGCTGATATCCGCTTCAACCATTGGCTCAATAAAATAGTACACCGATGGACCTCGTCGGGCTCCTCATGATATGAATTCAGGCAGTAGACGCCGTTCGGAGATGGTCTGTCGAACCTGTGTGAAGCACCTTATCGTGATGAGGGTGCGACCCTTCACACGGTTCAGGATGACTGTATCAGTTTAGCATACATCAGCGATATATCACGACTTGGATCACTCGTCTTACGCGGTTGCTTTTTTTGAAGCCAGTATAATATCGCCTCCGGCAGGAACCTTATGCACACGAGTTACGCGGTCCCCCGCGAACGGAGCTTTTTGTCGCCGGCAGGTTGGAAGATTCCATGCTTTTTCCCAAAACATTTGCACAACGTGCAGATGTTTTGGGAAAAAGATCGATCATGTACCATGCTGCCGCAGGCGAAGCGGGCCATTCATTCAGGTACCTGCCTGATCGGAACGCGCACCGCGTAACTCGTGTCGGCTCATAGCTAATTGCAGGTTATTGACTGGTCAGGGGCGTGGCCGACTGGACCGTGATCATGCTCTCGTACTGTCCATCCTTGCCATAACCCCCGCCGGTTTCAAACATACCGGTCACCTCAACCATCCCCCAGACATAGCTATTGTTGGGGCCGACATTCAACTCGGCAGATTGGTCGGGGGGAAAGCCTTCCATCCAGATCTGTTCACCAATCGGCTGAGGGTTTGCACCATTCTCATCGGTCGAGACCCCCTCGGCCAGGACATAGATGACCGAGTTCCAGAAATAAAAGCCTTGGGTCGTCACCGTTTGACCGGCATACTGTTCGGGATTATCCTGCAGGTCAAAGAACGAGACTTTACCCTCCCCCAGCGGACCATCCTCAAGCGTATGTTCAACCCGGCGGACCTGCTCAATGGGCCGGGCCTGCGACACTTCCAGGCGATATTGGTAGTTCCCCTCGGGGCCATAGCCGCCATCGGCCTCAAAGCGCCCGGTTACCCGGACAAAGCCATAGACTGAGTCCCCCGGACGATGCAGATTCTCGGTGGCCTCGGGCGGAAACCCATCTACCCAGATGGGATTTCCCAGCGGTTGCGCATCAAGTCCGTTATCCAGCGTGCTTACTCCGAGCGCAAGCACCGATGTTGAGGGATCACCGGGTTTCCAGACATACGCGCCATCAACTGTTATTTCCTGACCGGCGTAGTTCTGCGCCTTTTCTATCAAATCTTGAACGTAGAGCGCTCCTCCCGTCACACCGGCCTGATTGCTGCAACTTGCCAGCAGAACGAGGCTGACACACAGCAAAACAGCGAGCGTCATGGCCCGCCACGGCGTGCGAAGCATATACATATCCTCCTGACGTACCATACCATCTATTCTAGCATCTATATACGAGATCGCCGGAATTATACCAGAAGGGCTAGTTGGTCGCAACATAGCGCTATTCGGCGCTTTGCGGTCGCGGGTACCACATTTGGAAAATCTACGGTATGATAAGCAGTCCGGATGGAGCATACCAGGAGCGCAAAGCCATACAATTCTATGTGAACAATCACACAAGGGCAACCAGGAATAAGAGAGAAGTGATGCAAAAAAGCCAGACGTAGGGGATCTGTGTGATACACAAAACTATTCTTTAGCCAATCTAGATTATGAATGATGGTTTATGCCGGCTACTTCTTGACATCACAACTTTTGACCAGTATTATTAGCATACCATGATATAGTAACGCAAAAATTCTCGCTACACAACGAAGTGGTATGCCATAGTTACCAGCCTTCGTCTGTGGCACCTTAACAACCGCATAGGAGGCGACACGTGACTGAATTACTCTGGGCTGTCGTTGCCCTCATCGTAGGGCTGGCTGCCGGCGTCGGTCTTGGTATGCTCTGGTCGCAAAATAGCGCCCACTCGCGCGTGCAACAGCGCGAGACCGAGGCCCGCCTGTTATTAGAAGAGACGCGTTCTCAGCAAAAAGAACTGCTGCTTCAGGCTAAAGATGAAGCGCTTCGTATTCGTACGGAAGTTGAAGCAGAGATTAAGGAGGCGCGTCAAGGTCTTCAAAAACAGGAAGAACGGTTGCAACGAAAGGAGGAGAATCTCGATCGTAAAATCGATGGGTTAGAACGACGTGAGCGCCAACTGGCGAACCGCGAACGGCAGATTGAGCAGTTGTATCAAGAAGCTGAGCAGTTAAAGGTACAACAGATGAGTGAGCTTGAGCGCATCTCGGCACTGAGCCAGGAGGATGCACGCAATATTATTCTCGCTCAGGCCGAACGCGAGGCCCGCGATGATGCCGCCCGGCGCATCCGCGAGGTCGAACAGGCCACCCGCGAAGAGGCCGATAAGAAGGCGCGCAAAATAGTTGGTATGGCAATTCAGCGCTGTGCATCCGATTATGTTGCCGAGGTGACGGTGACAACCGTTAACCTGCCGGGCGAAGAGTTAAAAGGCCGCATTATCGGGCGTGAAGGGCGTAATATTCGGGCGTTTGAACAGATTACCGGCGTGGATGTGATTATTGATGATACGCCGGAAGCCGTGACCCTTTCATGCCACGATCCCGTACGCCGTGAAGTGGCGCGAGTGGCGTTGACGCGCCTGCTCAAGGATGGCCGTATTCATCCCTCCCGGATTGAAGAGGTTGTCCATAAAACACAGCAAGAAATTGAGCAGATTATGCGCGAAGAAGGCGAGCGGGTTGCATATGAGGCCAATGTTCAAGGACTTCACCCCGACCTGATCAAGTTGTTGGGTCGGTTAAAATATCGTACGAGCTATGGGCAAAATGTGCTCCAGCATTCGTTAGAATGCTCACTGCTGGCGGCACATATTGCGGCCGAGTTAAATTCCAATATCCATGTGTCAAAAACCGCTGCGCTCCTGCATGATATTGGGAAGGCCGTTGATTATGAGGTTCAGGGTCCGCATGCCTTAATTGGTGCGGATATTGCGCGGCGGTTAGGACGTTCGCCGGCAATTGTGCATGCGATTGCCGCACATCATAACGATGAAGAACCGCAAACAGTTGAAGCGTTCATCGTCCAGGCCGTTGATGCTATCTCGGGTGGGCGGCCCGGCGCACGGCGCGAGACGCTTGACCTGTATATTAAGCGGCTCGAGTCGCTGGAAACGGTCGCAACATCTTTTCCAGGGGTACAACGCGCCTTTGCGGTGCAGGCCGGGCGCGAAGTCCGTGTGATGGTGCAACCCGATAGCATTGATGATTATGCCAGTATCCATCTTGCCCGTGATGTGGCAAAAAAGATTGAGGAGAGTCTCCAATACCCGGGTCAAATTAAAATCACGGTTATCCGTGAAACACGGGCGGTAGACTATGCACGCTAACTGGTGAATCCGGCATATGCGCTGATTGTTATCCGGCGATCGTGTCCTAGTTCCCACGATACACCCGACTGTGCCAATCGTCCAAAACAAGAGAGGAGGGTAGCTCTGCGATGATGCTCGATGCTCCATCCGACCATCCGATCGTAGTCTCGACCAGTCAATCACTAAACTCAGAGGAGGAACGCATGAGTACCGTTGCCCGCGCTGTTGGTGAGGCTCTTGAGCACCGTGGTTCTACCGAGGTGCTGAAGGTTTCAACTCGTTCACGTCCAAGTGCTGTTGCCGGAGCTATTGCCGGTGTCATTCGCGAGAGTGGCATGGCTGAAGTGCAATCCATCGGCGCTGGGGCGACTAATCAGGCCATTAAGGCTGTTGCTATTGCCCGTAGTTATCTAAATGAGGAGGGGATTGATATCGTCTGTGTGCCATCGTTTATCGATGTGGCAATTGATGAGGAGGAGCGTACTGCCATTCGCCTGCTTATTGAGCGGCGATAGTTGGGCTATTCTCGGTCTGGTAAGGGGTGGGTTTCACCCGGTTATGTTTCTGGTGCAGTCATCCATTCCGGTTAGGTATGGCATGGTGTCCGGTCGCTCGTAGCTCTCACCTTTCAGGAGGTGAGAGCTTTTTATTGACAGGACGTACGCGGTGTGTGTTCAAACCGGGCGTTTCATCCGATGGACGCCCGATTCGCCGCCGGCAGCATGGTACGCTTTATGATCTTTTTCAGGGAAATGTGGCTCTGTGAGCCACATTTCCCTGAAA
>CAKZQX010000275.1 GCA_937141995.1 uncultured Chloroflexaceae bacterium
CGCGTACGTCGTGTAACTGACAGGAGTTACGCGGTCGTTGCCCCGACAAGCGATTCCGCCGCCGGCAGGGCGGAAGAAACCAGCTTTTGTCACACAACATTTGCATTGTGTGCAAATGTTGTGTGACAAAAGATCACATGTACCGCGTACGTCGTATCCATGCACAGCACTGCGCTTATGCGCAGACCGTCTGCTCTTTAAGCTGCTCCGCCGGTTGCAGTTTATGTTGTATCATCGGCAGATAGATCGTAAAGGTGCTGCCCACTCCTTCATTGCTCGTCACGTCAATCATGCCATCGTGCATGGTGACAATTTCGTTGACCACATACAGCCCGATTCCCATGCCCGGGATCCGGTGCGAATGCGCATTTGCGGCCCGGTAGAACCCCTGGAACAGTTGCGGCAACGCCTCTGCCGGGATGCCAATCCCCTCATCAATGATTTTCAGACATGCCTGCCCATCCTGCTGATCAAGCTGAATCTGCACCGTCCCGCCCCGGGGACTGTATTTGATCGCGTTATCAAGCAGGTTCTGCACGACCTGTCGCAGACGCACATAATCGCCTTCGATGATCACCGGCTCATGCAAACTGCGAATGGTAAGACCGTGCTGCCGCAGGACCGTCCGCATCTCGGCAACCAGATCCTCTACTAGTGCGCCCAGATCGACCGGGACACGCTGAATGGTAAACTGCGAGGTTTGCAGGCGTGAAAAATCAAGCAGTACATTGATCAGATCATTGAGGTTGTAGACCTGCTCCACAATGCGATCCAGTGCGCGATGGGTGCGCTCAACATCGATACGCGGCTGGTTGATCCACTGCTGTAATATGCGCGAGAAGCCCAGCAGGGTGGTCAGGGGTGTCTTCAGTTCATGCGACAAAATCGAGAGAAACTGCTCGCGCTGTTGCACCGTTTCCTGCGCCTCCTGGTAGCGTCGGGCTTGCTCCACCGCTGCCGCAATCCGTGAGGCCAGATTCTTCGCCATACCCAGATCCTCCAGCCCATAGTAACTCTTCTGGGCGGAGACAAACGCGATGGTGCCCAGCACCTGCCCATGCCGCTTGAGCGGCACAATCATAGCCGACCGGGTACCGGCTGTCTGGAGCAAGCGGAGATGTTCCTCATCGTGGGCAAACGGCTCCAACATGATTGACCCGATCGCGGGTATCATCTCCGGTTGCCGTGTCTGTACCACCTTATGCACTGGACCGGGCAGGATGGGCGTAAGCGGATAGTTGTCATGCAGGGTATGCAAGAGGCGCTCCAACTCCGGCGTGCGATGAGCTACGGCCCCGCAGTACAGTTGCCCCTCCGGTTCAACTAGATCGATGACACACCAGTCAGCGAGAAAAGCGGCAACAAACCGTGCCACTCGCGTCAGCATCGTTGCCTCATCCGGTGTCTCGATCAGGATATGGCTGACATCCGACAGGAGAGTCAGTCGCCGGCATGATTGCTCGGCGCTGATGCGTGTGGCCCGTTCACGCGCCACAAGTATCTCTTTCTGTTTGTTCAAGAATTTCAACTGCGCCAACCGTTCCGCCCGACACTGCGCATCCATCCGGTCAGGCGGGTGCGTGTCGGCAGCGACGGGAGCGGGGGCGTCCGCCGTCGGCGTATGTGTAGCCGTGGTATGCTCCATCTGCCAGTGTAGTTGTTCCACGCGAATCATGAGATCCTCAATCGGCCCGGACAGGAACGCATGTTCCTCGGATGACGCTGTGCCGAGCCGGTGATATAACTGCAACACCTGTTCACGAACGGTTTGTATCTCCTGAGCAAACTCATGCAGGCTCATATCTACGTTTCTCCTCTTCTATCAATCCCAACCCAGGGAAGGTAGACAACGCTGTCTGTTATACCGGGGCGCAGTTCAGCAATTATCAAACGTGTATCTGCCGGCTTCAGCATAACGGTAAGCAACGCTAGAGGCAAGCATCATTTGGTTGGATATCAGAGGAGATTTAAGGGAGATTGTACTACACACGGCAGGAAAGACCCATAACTACGGCTGGTTTTAGCCCATTGGTGTATGACTATAGTTGATTGGAGAACAACACAGCAGTAAAACTTTGTTGACTAATTCTTCTAGAACCAGTCCATGGTTCAGAATAGGGCCTGTCTAAGCGAACACAGCGACCGCGTTGATTTCCACCTGCTTTGTCTAGAGTTTGCCATGCCGGTAGTCCACAACCAGGGGTTTTCCGGGAAAAATTGCATAGATTCCCTGATAGCATACGCGGTAACTTTTTGCTATACTGACGATCAGACGCTTGTGCCGGATTATATAGTCGCAACAGTCCAGGCATCCAGCCTTGCATTCGCCACGATACGCCGGCAAGGTTGGATTTGTGTCCCTCCGAAACCGGTTTGAGCCCGAACGATCGCGTCCCTGGCGCAGCGATGAAGTAGATGGAGCAGGAGGAGGAGAAACACATCATGGACGATCGCGTTAGACAAAAAACCACCCCGGAACTGCAGTCCGAGAATGCGCAGTTACAACGACAGTTGGACCGGTTAGAAGAGACAATTGAACAGATAACCCGCCCTCAGTCATCTCCCTGGGAAAAGGAACTATTACCGGAAGCATACGACTACACCACGTCCGATGAGATGCAGGCCCGCATTGCTGAGTTGACTGGAATTAATGAAGATCTGCAACAGGAACTCGCTACATGCCTTCAGCGGGAAGCAGAAATGCAGATGTTGGGATATGCCATCGTCCACAGTCTGCGTACGCCGCTCGCCATTATCAACACCTGCACCGAGAGTTTGCAGGCGGATTGTCCCCACGAATTGACCAGAGCCGCACATGCCGACTTTAACCGGATGCAGCGCTCTATTCAGCGCATGGATCATACGATTAATGATTTGCTGCACCTGGCGCAGATCACCGACCGGCGCATGCAGCATGAACCAGTTAATCTGAGCAGTCTGGCCTATGATATTATCGCGCTCTGGCATGGTCTCCCCGATTACGACGTTGAAGTCATCATCACGGACAATATGGTTGTTGTTGGTGATCCGCAACTCCTGCGCATTGCTCTGGAGAATCTGCTGAACAATGCCTGGAAGTTTAGCCGTAACCGGCCGCATGCGCGGGTTGAGTTTGGGATGACTAACTGTGTCGATCATACCGTCTACTTTGTCGCGGACAATGGAATTGGTTTTGATCCATCCCGGTCCGACCAGTTATTCTACCCATTCCAGCGGCTGCACTCCGCGCAGGACTTCCCCGGTACCGGTATCGGATTGACCCTGGTACAGCGCAGCATTCAACGTCATGGCGGTCAGATCTGGGCCGAAGGTGTGCCGGATCAGGGCGCAACTTTTTACTTTACCCTGGCGCAACCCCTCCCGTCTGTAGATAGTTGAGGTCGGACAGGGAATTCTCCCCTATTTCTCCACCAACCGCCAACGGAATTCACGCATGCAACGTACGGCCTGAAGTGTATCATGGATAATCCGGATCCTATCTGGAGTGTCGGTATTAGGTGTCTTCGACAGATAATATAGACTACGTAGGAAGGCATTGTTGCGGCATAATGTCAGAACATCAAACCCGGAGTGACACTTTGTAGAACACGCGACAACTCACGGAACTTCTCGTGAATGTGCAGCACATACGGCAATGGCAGACAGCGCGCGTTCAAAAATCAATACATCTGATAATGAACGCCAAGGTAGTCACCAGACGCGTACTTAAGCAGAAGTTGGCGAATATGCAAGCTGAATTAGAACGTGAATGGGCAATCCGCCTTCAGAATGAGCGGCAGGTCAGTGCGCGCATTGCCCAACTCGAGGCAGAAAACCGCACGCTGCGGCATAAACTTGCCGCATACGAGCAGGAACAGGCCGCGGCGCAGCATGAGGCGCGCCTCCCCTGGGCCATTCTGAACTCCCTCCCCATCCATATTGCTGTGCTCGACATGAACGGCACAATTATCGCCGTAAATGAGGCATGGCGCACATTTGGAGCGGTAAGTTCACCTGTCGGCGAAACGAGTGCTACTTTGCCGCATACGGACGAGGGCGCGAACTACCTGACTGTCTGTGACAGCGCAACCGGGGAAAATGCTGACGAAGCGCCTCGCTTTGCTGCCGGTATCCGCGCGGTGC
>CAKZQX010000276.1 GCA_937141995.1 uncultured Chloroflexaceae bacterium
GCGTCTCCGTCGCCCCGGTCAGGCGCTGCAGGCCGTCGTAGGTGTAGGTGATGGTACGCGCCTATTGTGCCGTGCGCAATGCACTTTCAAGCGGAAAATACTCGGCTTCATGTTCCTAGCTATACGACATAAGAGCTTCTGGTTATAGTAATCCTTGCATTCTCTTCCAGGTGTCGATTTCGATAGTGAGAGCCTCGTTTACAATATGAGCGTAGTCCATGCCCTTTTCTATCATTTGATAGAGTGGCGCTTTGGTGCCATATTCCCAGCCTCCCTCAACCAAAACAGCTTTATATATCGCTTCATCCCGTTGGAGATCAAATACTGAACAGGTGCAATTCACGCCAGTAATGAAATCGAGGATTGCATACACATCATTACCCAGATACATGCCCGGTTTTTGTCGCACACGCTCAAGGAGTTGAATAATTGAGGCAATATTTGTTTGAGACATATGCATGCTGCTATATGTTTCTACGACATAGGAAGCCGTCGGGAGTTACTACCAATGTGACGGATACATTCCGTATATGCTCTCTGATTTTGTGATGCCGAATAACATACGCATGTGGAATGTCCAAATCGACACGATATAACTTCCTCTTTAGCTCCCCACATCGCCTGAATTACCGTAGAAACACTCCTACTTTGGTGGCCTAACAGTAGTTTGTACTAAATCGTCTGGATATTCCCAAAGATTTCGATACTGCTCCCACATCACTGGACTTACCCCAAAGGTTTCATAGACTAGCGAGTCAATGCTGGTGTGCGTAGGTTTGGATCAGTTCAACACGACGGTCACACATTCACACGTGGGCCCCCCCAGCGTGATGTCGGGCATACAGACGCAGAACGCTTATTGTGAAAGACATCACACAGTGAACACTCCGGGAATGTTGCGCAAAAGTAGGGTGTTACGGTTTTGGCGTTTGTTGAAGGTTACGATAGTACAGAACATTTGGGTTTCCTGTACCATCAATATAGATAAAGAAAGCATCACCTTTGGGTGTAAACCTTATGTTATATCCTCCATTTAGTAAAACTTGAACATTAGCCAGATCCTCACCATCTCCTATAACAGAATACGTGCCTGTCATTTGTCCCCGCGATGGATCGTCAATTACAAACGTCCCATCCTTGAAAAATTCAAAGGTTACTGCACTGGTATTCGAAACCCATTGTCCCACCACAGCTTGCTCTGCAGGGCGCTGTTTCGATGCACAGGCAGTCCATGATCCTACTAGAGCACTAAGTAATATGAGTTTCCAAAAGTGTTGCATCTTTGTTTACCCTTTTGCAATTGAATGACTACCGTGTTATACCGTTTCACCTTAAATAGTCCGTATACTCTTGCCGTTAGGAAGCACAATACCGACCAGAGTGTGTGGAACATCTCAGTTGAATTGGTATTGCTCTTGAAATAATAGGGTAGACAGTTAAGAATACGATGGTGTGATTGGCCTCATAACGAGGCTTCAGCAAACGGTGTAACGACCATGATGAACTGGCAATCGTCTAACCTTTGACTGTCATGTCTCTAATACTACAGCGAGGGTTTAAAAACCCTTCCAAACAGTAACGGAAAACCGTATTGAACGACGAAACGAACACCCGTTATGGTGCATGAACGGTCACGATTCGTTCCCTATCAACAATCCATGCCTCCTGGCGCTTGCGATGGGCCGCCGCCGCCACGGCATTGCGCCGTTGCACATAATGCAGCAATGCCAGCGCCTCATCCCTATCGAACGTCCGGCGTGGCAACACGGCTGCCAACAGCAGGCGCACCTGCGGCACCGTCAGTGCTGGCGCTTTTTTTTCATGCATCCCTGCATGCGCACCAGAAAGAAGTGCGCCAGGATCACCAGCGTCATATGGTGGTGCCACCCGCGCCAGGAGCGCAATTCATAATCGCCCATCCCCAGCAGCTGTTTCCCGGTCTCGAAGCAGGTTTCAATCGGCCAGCGCATGCCACACATCCGCACCAGCGTCGCCAGTGGGGTGTCGGCAGGGGCATTACTCAGATACGTCTTCAGTTCGCCGGTTTCCGGGTTCCAGCGCAGCACCAGCCAGATCTCCGGCCCGCGTGCGCCAGCGCGCACGGCCTGCACCCGCTGCACCACGATGTCTGCGATGATCGGCCCTTTGCTGCCCTCCATGATGGTGTGCTGCTCCCACGCGTCAGCGCGCACAGCGTCGCGCGCCGCCAGGACGCTGAGCGGGGCAGTGGCTTCCTCGGTCGGCCAGACCCGCGTGTCGTGCGGCACGTCCACGAAATACCACAGCCCCAGATGGGCGACGGCATCCAGCAAGCCGGTATCGCGTCCGAATGCCTCATCCGCTGCCAGCCAGCGGCAGCGCAGCGTGCCCGCCTGCACCACGCTACGGATTATGTCCAGGCCCAGCTCGTTCTTGGTCTGGAAGCCCACGTCTGCCGGAATGCCGCACTGTTGCCGCCGCTCGGCGAACGCCGGGTCGGTGACCCAGGATTGGGGCAGGTACAGCCGCCGGTCGAGCAGCGTTGCGCCCTGGGCGCTGGCATAGCCCAGAAAGACGCCCGCCTGACAGTTGGCGCGTTTGCCGAGTTGGCCACAATACTGGCGCTGCACGCCCACCGACTCGGTGCCCTTCTTCGGGAAATCGCTGCCATCCAGCAGCAGCACGCCGTCATCGTCGCCGAGCGTCGTGTTGACTTCTTGCCAGTGCTGGCGCAGGATGCGCGCATCATCCCAGGGGCCCGCATTGACAAACGATTGCAGCGCGCGGACGTGCTTGTCGTGCGGCCCGTGCAAGGCAATGGCCATCGGCTCCACCGACGTGCGCTCCAGGTCGAGCAGCAAGCCATGCAGGTAGGTCAGGGCCCATTCCCGCTGTTCGCGCCGTTGGAACAGCGGGCTATAGATGGCGTGGTAGTCGCGCAATTCGTCCACCAGGTTGGTCACATCCTGCGGTGTCAGGTCAAGTGCTGGTACGGGTGGCGTCGGTTCGGTCATGGTCATGGTATCCTCCATAAACACTGCGGTTTTGTGGATTATGATACCATAGGGAACTCTCGCTGTAGTACTAAGTTGAGTGCATCTCGTTCATACCAATAGATTAGACCAGAGATATGACAGTTCACGACCATAACGGTCGCGAACTGTCATATCTTTTATCAATAGTCTAGCGAGAGAACATGATAACCGGATTAAGCATATATCGCCTGACTCAATAACCATATTAAGGCAAACCTAAATTAACGGTGAGCCACGTTTGCGCTTCACCAAGACTGGTAATCTCTTCATTGCGAATTTGCTTACCGAAAATCCATCCCTTCAGAGTTAGGCGTAAATCTTGAATACTGTTGCCATAGCGAAGGTCACCAGGATACATTGGTTCGTCTAAATGCTCAGAAAGCCAGGGAGCTATTGTCTGTAAAAAGCAGTTGCGTTCACTGTACTTTCCTTCAAGATCAGCGTCCACCGCCTGGAAGAATAAATCTACATTCCGAAACGGATGTCCATAACATTGAGCCAGATAGGATGTTCCTTGAGGGAACAGTTCATGACCAACAATGCAACTTACTGCTAATCTATTAGTTAACACACCGCTACGATAAGCTATATCTACCGCAGTGAGGAAATGATTAACCTGGTTGCTAACTATGGGCTGCCCATCCGGAGTTGCCATCAAATGGCTATCCTGAAAATCCGCAGCAAAGTCCTCATCACTAAAGACTACTCTATCATGAGAAAACCTGCCTTCACCCGCTGTATACCATAATATGAATTCTAATCGTTCAGCTGCCTGTGACAAATAGTTTGGACGAAAGCGCTCCTGTGGTGCATTTCTTCCCCCTGGTAAACTCTCGTCTGTGAAGAGATAGAGTAATCCTGCCATTCCTCTGTTCACTAGAGATTCACCAACTCCAAATTTTTCGTCTAGAGTGGCTTTTTGTTTCTTACAAAGATCTGAATATCCAGCAGGCGGATTAACCCAAGAGTCGTATGATGATGTAGAGGTAGGATCAGTGCCATCACATACCCACTCTCCACGCGGATCCATCCACCGCACCGGATTACTATACGCATACTGATACGCATGCAGGCTGTACGGCAGCTCCGGGAAGCCCGCAAACGGGT
>CAKZQX010000277.1 GCA_937141995.1 uncultured Chloroflexaceae bacterium
AGGTCTTGCAGCGCCTGTTTGATGCCGGCAATACGGTGCTGGTGATTGAACATAACCTTGATGTTATCAAGACCGCCGACTGGGTGATCGACCTGGGGCCGGAAGGTGGTAGCGGCGGTGGGCAGATCCTGGGGGCCGGGCCACCGGAGCAGATCGCCGCCATCCCCGACTCGCATACGGGTGTATATTTGCGGCCTGTTTTGGGGTGTGATTCTTACAATGGTATGTAAATAGATTTACGCGCATAAATCTGCATGCAGCATTCGGGAATTTCCGCATTTTCAAGCAGTTGCATATCCCGATAGACACACCCTCTTTCGATTAATCGCTCCGCAAAACGATAATACTATATCAGATAGTACTATCGTAATGTCCGCCTGAAGTCCTCACACAATGCATTGACGAGGGGTAATCCATCGTGTACAATAAGAGTTATGATATTGAGGATTACGCTTTGCAATCTGGTGTAATCCGACTGTAATCTTATATACTTGCGTAGGTCAACCCCTACTGTGTATAGTAGATACAATGCTCCATATGAGGATAAGGAGCGATACAATAGTTTTTTGGTTCCAAGAAAGGGGTTTTATCAATGAAACGTGTTGTTTTTCGTGATCGTACACCTATCCCCCCTTTTGGTGAGCCAGCGCGTGATCTGCGCATTCTCAATAAACCACTCTGGTTGCTGCAGCGCGATCTGTTGGCGCGCCACTGTAAAGGTACGATTGAGATTGACTCACTTGATGATGTTCCGGCAAATACAGATGAAGAATTGTTGATCGTGAAGGATAATCTGTTTT
Source organism: uncultured Chloroflexaceae bacterium (assembly GCA_937141995.1). GTDB lineage: Bacteria > Chloroflexota > Chloroflexia > Chloroflexales > Chloroflexaceae > CAKZQX01. The sequence continues at coordinate 801 of CAKZQX010000277.1, forward strand.
TCAATAATAGATTAATCGACACGTTTATCGAAAGTGCCCGCGCAAGTAAGCGTTCCTGTCAGATTGCTTTTGCGAAGAATGACAAAATGATACGGGCGCATGCGCTACGTTTGCAAGAGGGTGTGCGTGAACGAGATGATGTCTATGTTGCCGATATCTACTACTTCCCGGAAGGGCCGCGTACCGAACCGCAGCCGTTGATCGTCGAAACCCAGAGCCGCGAGATGGGCTACTATCATATCCCCCGGTATATGGCTCCGCAGCAGGGCGATCTGGTGTTTCAGGTGCCACTGCGCGCATTTCTCTCAATCGAGAATTGGGTGCATGTGTTTTTGGCAAATACCCCGCTGGGGGTTTTTGGCTGGGCGCGCGATGCCGAGGATGTGATGGATCGGAGCAGTATCAAACGCATTCGCCATTGGACCGTTGACGACCTTCGGGCATTTGGCGCAAAACTCAGTTTTGTGCTAAATTCATTCTGGGAGCGCATCAACCCTTTCGAGGAACACTGGCGCAACCATTTCCTGTCCAGTAAGAAGATGGTCAGGGTCGGCAAGAACTGTTCAATTGATCCGACTGCCATTATTCATGGCCCGACGGTTATCGGTGATAATGTGTACATTGGTCCTGGAACGGTGATTACGAATAGTCTGATCGGCAACAATGTCAATATTATGCAGGGCAGCCAGGTTATGCTCAGTGTCATCAGCGACCGCTGCTTCTTGCCGTTCAACGCGGCGGTGTTTATGAGCAGCATGATGGAAAATAGCATGATTGCCCAGAATACAACGTTGCAACTCGGCGTCGTCGGGCGGAACAGCTTTATCGGTGCCAATAATGTCTTTACCGACTTCCATCTGTGCGGTGAGTTTGGTGACGAGATCGAAACCTTTCACAAAGGGCGACTGGAAAAAGTCGGTCTTTCTGTGCTGGGTTCGGCAGTTGGGCATAACTGCAAGATTGGCAGCGGCTTTGTGGTCTATCCGGGGCGGATGGTCGGCTCCAATACAACATTGATCTTTAACCACGAGGATAATCTGATCCGCCGGAATGTGCCCGGTTTGAGCCCCGATGAAATCGATGAGGAAACGGGCGAGGCCCGGCGGATTATCTACCGCTGGCCGCAGGTCTATGATCGTGATGGTCGCATAAGCCAGTTGCTGTCCGACGCCCTATCGGATGATGCAGATGATGCGGACGATGACCCGGAGTTGCCGCAGACTTTTCAGATGAAAAATCATGCTTCCAACCATGTTTTACGCTAGGAGGATAGAGCTGTGAGCAAGGAAAAGATCCTTGTCGTTGAAGACGCACCCGATATTTCGAGCCTTCTGAAAATCTACTTTACGTCGCAGGGCTACGAAGTGCTCACAGCGATGCGAGGACAGACGGCTCTGGAAATATGCCGCAAGACCCCTCCCAATCTTGCGCTGCTGGATGTTAATTTGCCCGATATGGAAGGCTATGATATCGGCAAAGCCCTGCGTGCCAGTCCTCGTACACGCCATATTCCGATTATCTTTCTGACGGCGCGCGGAGAACGGCGCGACCGTCTGATTGGTCTGGGTGAGGTGCAGGCGCAGTATTACATCGTCAAGCCCTTCGATATTGAAGAGGTGCATACGATTGTCAAGAACCAACTGGATGATGCGCGCCGCAAGAACCAGTCGCATCCGGTGACGAACCTCCCCACGGCGGAGATTATCAACGAAGAGTTGCGCAAGTTGCTGACAACCGATGGCTGGGCTCTGGCACTGGTGCATATCAATGGCTTTGAAACGTTTACGCAGTCCTATGGCTCGGTTGTTGGTGAGGATGTTCTCAAGTTTACGGCATTGTTGCTCAGTGAAGTTGTAAATGAACTTGGTAGCCAGGAAGACTTTATCGGGCAGATGGTTGTCGGTCCTGATTTTGTAGCTACATCGTCGCCTGAACGCATAAAAGCAATTTGTGAGCGCCTGACCGTGCGTTTTGACGAAGAAATCGGGCTGCATTATAACTACAAACACCGCAAACAGGGCTATATTGAAGTGCCTGATGAGAACGGAACGCTGCGTCAGGTGTCACTCATGTCGATTTCGATAGGTATTCTGACCAGCCAGGAAGGGCCGTTCTACGATATTCGTGAGCTGAGCGAAACGGCTGAGGAAACGCGCCAGAAGGCGGTGAGCGCCGCCCGCGAGCAGGCGAAGAAGAGTTTTGTCTACTATGGTCGGGCCCGCTGATCGGGTCTATCCTCGCAGCGAAAGATATCATGGCGTATGCGCTGAACGATCCGGATAGTCCAGCTGGCTGGAGTTGCGCCACCCGCGCGAATGCATGATTGCGTACATCCTGAGTATGCCCGCATCCGGTGCGGCATCTGTATGGATACGGGATACGGGGAGGGGGTGCGGATGGAAAGGTATTCCTCCGGCCGGCCCCTCCCTCTTCTCGCCTCTGTCTTTTGCACTACCTGTCCCTGGTAGATATCAAAAATGTGTCCCGCTCTTGCCTGGGGCATGTAAGAAAAAGATCGTACTGCGTTTATACTCACGGACGACATATCTGGACATACTGTATTCCTGTTTTGCCTCGTGACTGCTACGGCTAGTCCCGGGTGATACGCTGTACGGTTATAAGGAACTTTTTCATTGTTATGGACGCCACAACAACCTCACCTCAAACTCATGGCTGGGAATTACTGGCACAACTGGCACTCTGTGGGCACGATGAAACGCCGGATCGTGACCTGGGTGCGCTCACTCAACATCTGGTAGCGCTGCTGCAGCGCTACCTGGCTGTGCCCTGGGGCGTGCTTGCCGCAGAAGCCCAGGGGGATCTCTGTGCCCTGGCAAGCTGGGGTTTGAGTGAGGAGCAGGAAACTCGCTTGATCCGTCGTAATGGGAGCATCGATGCGCCGGTTGGTCAGCGTTACCTGCTGCGAGTTGGTTCAGAGGAGGTTGGGTATTTGTTGCTGGCAGCGGCGGATGTGGTCGATCCTTCGACTGCCGCTTTCTTCGATGTCCTGGCGGCACAACTGGGCCTGCTCCTGTATACGCAGCGCAATCGTTCCGCGCAACCCGCGGCCGAGCAACCGGACGAACTGACTGCGTTTAAGTCGGAAGTGATTGCTATTCGTCCGCCCTATGTGGTCGAGTTGGAGCGGTTGCAGCAGGTTAGCCAGGATCTCAGCATGGGGTTGACGTTAGATGAACTTGTGGCTGTGCTGCTGCATGGCGTGCAGATGCTGATTGGCTATACCAGCGTGAAGATCTGCCTGCAAGACCGCAATACCCAGGAGTTGCATGGGGTAGTCGGGCAGGGTGTGCTGGCCGAAGATACGTCTGTCGGTCGAGCATTGCGCGACTGGTTAGTGCATCATCGCCAGGTCTTGCGCCTGGATGACGTGCGGCAGGCGTCGTCGTCAGTACCACTGCCGGTGGCTGAACCTGATTCCGGTATTCGTGCCTACCTGGGTATTCCGCTCCAGGTGAGCAAAGAGTTTGTCGGTACGCTGGAACTCAGCAGTGATCAGCCGGGGGCCTTCTCGCAACACGACGAGTATCTGCTGATGGTGGTGGCGTTGCAGGCGGCCCAGGCGATTGTCACCATCCGGCGGCATGAGGATGCCGATGAGCATTTGCGGTTGCGCCTGGAGCAGTTACGCGCATTGCAGCGGATCAGCAGCCAGCTTACCATGACGCTGTACCAGGAGGAAATCCTGGCGTTTGTGCTGGAGCAGGCGCTCAAGGCGACCAATGCCAGTCATGGCCTGATTGTGCTGCGTGCCTCCGATACCATCGACGGTGCGCAGGATCGGCCCTATTTGATCATTGCCGCCGCAGGGTATGATAAAGCCGACCGTGAGCAGTTTTTGCAGCAACCGATTGATGAGCGCTTTGTCACCGCGCAGGCAGTATTGCAGCGGGGGGAACCGGAACTGCCCAATGATGTGTCGCAGGTAGAGCGTATTGCAACCCACTGCCCGACGGCGCGCTCGGCTGTGGCAGTGCCGATTTTCTACGAGAGCAATGTGTTCGGGGTTGTGATGCTGCTGTCGTCTCAGGTACGGGCGTTCGATCACGAGGCAACGGAGTTTGTGCGGGTCTTGTCGGACCAGACGGCGCTGGCGATTGGGAATGCACAACGCTACTCCGATCAGGTCTACCAACTCCGGTTGCTCCAGCAACGTGAGTCGATGCTGAACAGTGTGCTCGAAATTGGGCAGGCGTTGCGCGCCGACCGCTCGCTGGGGAATCTCCTGGAGCAGATCGGCTATAGTGTGATCGACTCGGCGAATATGCGCACCGTGGCATTTAGCCTGGTGGAGCACGATGATCCGGACGCCCTGCGCGCGGTGGCGGGTGCGGGTATTCCGCTCAACGAGTTGGGGCGTGTCGCCCGGACCATCTTTCCCTTGGCGCTTGCGCAGCGCTATCTTGATCCCCGGTTGCAGGTCGGGCGGAGCTTCTTTGTGCCCATTGAACTGGCTCCCGTGGTTGAGGCGGGCTTTGATGTTCGCGCATTTATTTATCACTCCTATGATGTGGAATATGCCTTGAGTCAGCGAGCTGTTGAAACGAATATGTCGCCTGACCTCGATAGCTATGATGCCGAGCAGGCGACGCGCGAATGGCAACCGGGCGACAAGCTCTTTGTGCCGCTGTACAGCACCGAGGATCGGCTGCTCGGTGTGATGATTGTCAGTGAGCCGTTGGATCGGCGGCGACCTACGGCGCGTACCACCGAGCCGCTGGAGATTTTTGCCGACCAGGCAGCTATTGCAATTGAGAATAACCAGTTACTCAACGAGGCCCGCGCCCAGGCCGAACAGATGAAGGCGCTCTACCAGGTGGGGGCGGCGGCGGCCTCGACGGTCGATCTCGATACGCTGCTGGAGCGGGTCTACCAGCAGATCACGGATTACCTGGGCACGCCGGGGTATTTCTACATCGCTTCCTACCATCCCAAGCATGAGCAACTCTGCTTTGAGTTGTTCCTGGAGGAGGGGGCGATTGTTCCGCGTTTCCAGAAGACCTTTGCGCCGAAGGAGGGTCTGACCGGCTGGATGATTGACCAGAAGCAGTCATTGCTGATCCGGGATCTGGACAAGGAACGGGATACCCTACCGACGCAACCCCGGACAATGGATAAGCGGAAGGTGCGCTCCTGGCTGGGAGTGCCGCTCCGTCTGCAGGATCGCATCCTGGGCGTGCTCTCAGTCCAGGGGTTTGCGCCCAATGTCTATACGGAACGGCACGAACAGTTTCTGGCGGCACTGGCAAATCAACTGGCGGTTGCCATGGAGAATGCCGGGTTGTTCCAGGAACGTGAGCGGCGCATTGCCGAACTGGATGTGATTAACCGGGTCGGTAGTATTACTAGTTCCACCCTTGATCTGCCACAGATGCTCAACCAGGTGTATACTTGCCTGGCGCAGTTTCTGCTGATGGATGCCTTTGACGTATGTGTCTACCATGCCGATCGGGATGAAATGAGCCTGGTGTTTGAGGTGTTGTCCGGGGAGCAAACTATATCCACGACAACCCGCGCGCCCATTCCGGGTAGCCTGATCGAACGCCTGATTCGTACCGGGGAGCCGCTGCTGTTTACCAATCTGCGCCAGACGCATGTGCCGGCTTCGGCCGGGCTGGATGTGACGCACCTGGTTGGGACGGGAGCCTCACAGACCGCCTCCTGGTTGGGTGTGCCGCTGCTGGTTGGCGACGGTGAGGTGGTCGGCACGATTGCTGTGCGCAGTGATACGCCCGATCTCTACACGGAGCGGGAACGCGCATTTTTGACAACGGTTGCCAATCAATTGGCGCTGGGACTGCAGAATGCCCGTCTCTTTGCCGAACGGGAGCAGCAGGTGCAGCAACTGCGGTTGTTGTACCGGGTTTCCTCAGCGGCGGCGGCGACCCTGGAACCCGATACCATCTACCGGGCAATGATCGATGCAATGATCCGAATTACTGGCGCGGATCAGTCCCGTATGGTGCTCTATGACCGGAACCGGGGTGTGGCCCCCATTGTTGCCGAGTATATCGAGACCGGCGTGCCTGAAGCGGTGGCAATTCCCCTGGAAGATAACCCATCGGTGGATTGGCTGGATACTCACCTGGCTCCACTGTTCGCCCAGGATGCGCAGCATGATCCGCTGTTTGTGCGGTCGCATACGGTATTTCAGGCGCTTGACATCAAGTCAATTGCCGTGGTGCCATTGATTATCAATGGTGAGGTTATTGGCGTGATTGGATTGGACTTTGTTGGGCGTTCGGTATCGTTACGTCCGCAATATCTGGAACTCTGTCAGACGATTGCCAACCAGACCGTCACGGCCATTGAAAATGCCCGGCTCTTTGCCG
>CAKZQX010000278.1 GCA_937141995.1 uncultured Chloroflexaceae bacterium
AATCGGCGGGCCAACCCCAGGTCAATGGCCGATGGATCGGTGCCGGTATCCAACAGCACCGTCAGCGGATGGCCGCCCGGTCCGGCCGCCATACAGCGCAGCACCTGCGGCTGGAAGAGCAGCGGCACGGCGGTTGCGCCAGTGGCAGAGTAGATTAGCCTCGTTGCATCATCGAGCATGGCAGTTAACTGTTCTTCACCACAGTGTGAGCCACCTGGTTTATCATTGCATGCTTCATTTGTGCTCTTATCATACCATAGAGCCGCCATTTCGGGGAGATGCCGTAACGAATTTGTTTCAGGACAGCGTTATAGTAGATGGTAACAGTACGCTAGTTACAGGACGTACGCGGTGCGACCTATTTCGGCATAGAGCCAGACACAAACGTCAGATTGGCCCGCGGCAGCATGGTACGTTCCTGTCGGAGGTGAGACCACTTCCAGAGGAGTGACCGCGTAATGATAGTTAGAGAGTTACCCGATTCCTGACAGTGATCAATTTCCCGTCACAGGGGAGGAGCATCCATAATGCGGGTTTACACAATCAAAGATCAGCCGATCCATGTCGATGAGCAGGGTTCGCCTAACAATCAGGTTGCGTTGCTGATCCATGGCTGGTCCAGTTCTTCCTACGCGCTGTCATCACTGATACCGCTGCTAAGCCGTCGGTTTGCCTGCAAAGCGGTTGATCTCCCCGGATATGGCGAGTCGCCACCGCCCAAAGGACGGGCAACGATTGAAGGCTATGCCGATCTGCTGGCCGAGCTGATCTGCGAGATCAACAGCGGGCCGGTTGTCCTGGTCGGGCATTCGATGGGCGGTATGATCAGCCTGACGCTGGCGCTACGGCACCCGATGTTGGTAGAGCGAATGGTGCTGCTCTGCCCCACAATCAGCGGGCATTTGTCAACCTTCATTAACATGTTTATCTCGCCGATCACCGTGCTCGAACGCTTCGGGTTGGCGGGGCGCGTGGTGGCGGCGATTGAACCCCATTTCCTGAATGTGACCGATCATCTGATGCGCCCGGCTTCCTTTGCGGAACGTACCGCGATCACCGAAGAGGATTACAAGCGCCTGCGTGCGGATGCGCGTCGTCCGGGGCAGGGCCGGGTACGCGCGGAGTGTTATCACGCGATGCGGGCGGGCGATCTGCGCGGTCGCCTGGGAGCGGTAGAAGCGCCTTCGCTGGTGCTCTGGGGCGCGGAGGATAATACCGTCCCGCTACGGGATGCCGGGGTGGTGGCCGATGAGTGGCCCCACGCTGACCTGCGAATTATCCCCAAGGCGGGACACTGGCCCCAGTTTGAAGCGCCGGCTGCGACCCACCGGCATATTGCGGCCTTCCTGGGCCTGCCGTTGATCACCACTCACCTTGACGATGTTTCGGAGCAGGATGTCACCCGGGTTGACCAGGTAGCGCAGTTCCTGGCGCATTCGGATGTCGGGAATGGAATGAATCTGGCGCAGCGTACCCGCCTGGCCGCGCAGTGTCATGTGCAGACCTATGCGCCGCATGCATGCATTGCGCAGGCGGATACACCCGGCAATCAGCTCTACATCACCCAGGAGGGCTCGGTCGAGGTCTGGAATGTTGTCACCGAAGCCCGCCCGGAAACGCCCTCGTCGCAACCGGTGGCGACGCTGCTGTCCGGTCAGATCACCGGGGAACTGGCGCTACTCGACGGTGGCCGTCGTAGTGCCGATCTGCGTGCCGGTCCGGAGGGGGCAACGCTGCTGACTCTCAGCCGGGAGCGCCTGGTTGCGCTGTGCGAGGATGATCCGGCGCTCGGCAACCGGCTGCTCTGGAACATGGCGTCGGCCCTGGGACTACGTCTGCGCCTGACGCAGTGGAAGCAGCAGCGTCAGGCGGTTGTGCAGTCCGATGACGATGGGGTGGCGGTGTGATACGGGTTTGCTTTTACGGCTCAACGTGCTGATCGGGTTTGCTTTAGTGCTGCCGCAAATCCCGGCAAGGCGCGCTCGATCATTGCGGCGTTGGCAGTCAGTGAGATGCGGAAGTAGCCGGGCAACTCCGCGACGGTGCCCGGCAGGCAGTAGATGTTGTGGGCTGCCAGCCGTTCCATAAAGGCCAGGTCATCCGCGATTGGCGAGCGGACCAGCAGGTAGAACGTACCCTCCGGAACATGCAGTTCATAGCCGATGTCGCGCAGGGCTGTCACCAGCCAGTCGCGTTTGCGCTGCAACTGCGCAATATCAATCGAGAGCGTATCCAGTTCGGGCAGCGCGTGTTGCAGCAGCGCATTCGGGAAGGCAAACCCCGTCACCAGTTGCGCGGCAACCAGCGCATCGCGTAGCGCTTCGCGTTGCGGCATGGTCGGCGGTAGCGCGATATAGCCCATCCGCTGACCGGGGGTTAGCAGCGTTTTGCCATAGGTGTAGAGCAGCAGCGTATACGGATAAAAACGAGTTGGGCTGATATGCTGCCGCCCGTCAAAGACAATCTGGCTGTAGGCCTCATCGGACAGCAGGAAGATCGGTTGTCCATTGCGCTTGCCGGCACTGGTCAAAAGTTGCGCCAGTCGTTCCAGGGTTGCGGCCGGGTAGATCTTGCCGGTCGGGTTGTGCGGCGAGTTAATAATGATGGCGCGGGTTCGCTCGCTGAGGGCGGCTTCAATCGCCGCCAGGTCCAGGTCAAAGGTCTGGGGATCGCACTGAACCCGCACCGGGCGCGCTCCCTGGGCCACGATATGGGCCTCGTAGAAAAACCAGGGCGGGCTGATAAAGATAACCTCATCCCCCGGATTCGTGATGGCGCTCAGGGCAACAGCCAGCGCGGCAAAGGCCCCATTGGTCAAAAAGATATCTTCTGCCGCAAAGGGCAGACCAACCCGCGTATGCAGTCCCGCCGCAACCGCCGCACGCGGTGCAGTCTCATTCATGTGATAGGCGTACCAGTCATCTGTCTGCGGCCGGCTCCAGTGCTGAAACGCCGTCACCACGCCGGGAAGGGGTGGCTCATGCGGGTTGCCAAAGGTGAAGTCGCAGATCTCCGGATTGTCCGGATCGCGCCGCGCCCAGGCTGACTCAGTAACGAACTGGTTGAAGGGAGCGATTGCTGCCAGAGTATCGGTTATCCGCTGTGAAATCTGAATATTCATCGGTTGTACCTTCCTGCTTTTTAGTTCGCAGCGCTTGCTGTGCTTAGAGACTGTCTGAAAAGATGATGCGCGTCGGTCCCACGGCATGCCGGGTGCCCTGCGACACCGGACAGCGCCCCCGGCGTCCCGGCGTCAGCCGGGGTGTGGCCGAAACCGGCTGACGCCGGGACGCCCACTCCGGGGCCGTAGCCCCATGACCCAATACCGTTCAAATAGCAGAACCTGCGCAGTAGCGGTGTAAACCGGACGTTTGC
>CAKZQX010000279.1 GCA_937141995.1 uncultured Chloroflexaceae bacterium
ACCGGGCCCGCCGCATCCCGCACGGCCACACCCCGGCAGAGCATCCAGCGGTACGCGCCATCCCGATGCTGCATCCGATGCTCATTCTCGAAGTGGGTAATCAGTCCCTTAAAATGAGCCGCCAGATGAATCTGCACCCGCTCCAGATCATCCCGGTGAATGCGTCCAAACCACTCATCCGGACTGCTGCCGAGGGCTTGCTCATTCCAGCCCAGCATGGACTTCCAGCGCGGCGAAAAGTAGACCTGGTTGGTCCGCAGATCCCAATCCCACAGGCCATCATTTGCGCCCCGCGCCGCCAGCGCATACCGCTCCTCACTCTCGCGTAGCGCCACGGCTGCCTGCCGATCCGCCGTAATATCGCGGAAGATGACCACACCGCCAATCGAGCGCCCCGATTTAGTCTTGAGCGGATGCGCCGTAGCGCTTAACCACTTGCCCGCTTCCCAATCAACGTGCTGCACGAAGATCTCGGTGGCCTTTACCACTTCGCCACGTAACGCCCGGGCCAGCGGTAACATATCGGGCGGGTAGGGTGTTACCATATCCGTCTGGTAAAAGTGGGTTGAATCATGCCGGCACTGATTGGACAGTTCCCCCGGATCAAGTTGCAAGATCTGTTCGGCCGCCGGGTTGAGATGCAACAGATCGGCATGTTCATCGACAACGACCACGCCATCATCCAGACTGTTGAGAATGGAGCAGAGGATCTGCGTCTCCCGGCGTAGCGCCTCCTCGGATTGCGTCAACTCCTGCGCACGCTGCTCGGCGGCGGCACTACGCTCGGCGACCTGCTGCTCAAGGGTGGTATTCAGCCGCTTGAGTTCTACTTCCACCTGGCGGCGCTCGGCATGGGCCACTTCCAGCGCATCCAGGATGCTAATAATTGTCGCGTGCCGGTCGGCATTCACATTCGAGTCAGACAGATGGAGCAGCACATCGGGCCGATCGGCACAATAAGGCTGCTGCGCATCACGGTTCAGTTGTACCAGGCGCGTGAGCAGCGCGGTCTGCTCATGTTCGCGCAGCCGCTTTTTTTCCAGGCCGGCACTGACACGCGCATTGAGCAGCACAACATTGAACGGTTTGAAGAGATAATCTTCCGCGCCCAGTTCGATACAGCGGGCCACGCTCTCGACATCAAGCCGCGCGGATAGTACCACCACCGGGATATGACGCAATGCCGGTTCGGCGTTGAAATATTCCAGAAACTGGTAACCATCCATTCCCGGCATCATAATGTCCAGCAAAATCAGATCAACCGGCTGTGTATGCAACAATTCCAGGGCATCTGCGCCACCAGGTACGGTAATGACCGTATGTCCCATCCGTCGCAACCAGCGGGAGAGCAGTTCCCGATTATCCTCATTATCATCGACAACAAGCACAGTTCCCGGCACATGCTGCATAATTCTACCTCCTGGAGATGTCAGGTCTTCTGATCAGGTTGGCGCAAGCGCGGTACGCCGGCATCTCGCACCGCACCTGTTGTCCCTGCGGCTAACTGGTGTAATGCCGGTATATCGGTCGGCGCTGATGTCGCCGGAGATGCGCTCACCTGGGCAGGCAAACGTACGATAAAAGTTGATCCGGCGCCGCTGCTGCTTGTCACATGAATGCTCCCACCCATTAACTGGCACAAGCGCCGGCTGAGTGCCAGCCCCAGCCCGGCCCCACCATACTTGCGCGTGGTTGAGGGATCACCCTGGGTGAACACATGGAACAGCGCATCGACCTGATCGGGCAGCATACCGATGCCCGTATCGGTGACCCGAAAGATAATCCATGCCTGTTCCGCGTCGATCTCGCGGGTCACATGCAGTGTTATGCGGCCATGCTCCGTAAACTTGGCGGCATTACTCAGCAGATTGAGCAGGATCTGGCGGACGCGGGTGCTATCCGCATGCATGGTTCCGGTTTCCGGCGCACACTGAACCTCCAGAACATTCGCCTGCCGGTCAACCAGGGGCTGCACGGTCTCGACCAGCGCCGTCACCAGGTCGGTAACCAGAAATGGCTCAATCGCGATCTCCATCCGGCCGGCTTCGATCTTGGAGAGATCCAGAATATCGCTGATCAGCGCCAGCAGATGCGCCCCCGCCAGGTTGATCCGCCCCAGATCGCGAATCATTTCTGTGTAGTGCCGATCACGAGCCTCTTCCTGGAGCAGTTCGCTGTAGCCAATAATGGCGTTTAACGGCGTACGCAACTCGTGGCTCATATTGGCAAGAAAAGCGCTCTTGGCCCGGTTAGCCGCTTCGGCGGCTTCTTTGGCCTGGTTCAGTTCGGTGATATCGCGCAGCACAATCAGGCGACCCGTCAGATGACCGGCGCGGTCATACAGCGGCGAGATACGTAAATCAAAGTTGTGCCGGCCGTCTTCCATATCCAGCGACAGCAGATCACGCGTCGTTGTCACATCCATGTAGCGCTGGATCAGATCGGGACGGTGCGCCAGCAGATGCGTTGCCGGTTGCCCAATAATCGTATGCGCCGAACGGCGCAGGATCTGACAACCCGCCGGGTTGACATCAACCACGCGCTGCTGGACATCAACTACAAACACGCCGTCGCTCATACTCTCGATGACCGCATCGCGCGCCACGGGGACAATATCCAGCAACCGGAACCGAAAAAGCCCCCATCCCAGGGCCACCCCGGACAGTGCCAACGCCGGTGGTGTCAGATCGATATAGGGCAACGGACTGAGACCGGCAAGGGAGATGATATTGCTGATCCAGGGGGCGAGAATGCCGAGCAGCAATGTACTCACCTGACCGCGATAGAGTTGGGGGGAACGTAGGAGCGCCCGGATCAACAGAATCGTACTCAGCAGCAGCAAAATATAGGCATAGAACGCATGTATCCAGAACGCCGGGCCGTGGGTGACATTCCACAGGGTAAAGACCTCACCCGGTACCAGGTAAATGTCTGTCCAGAATAGGTGATGCAGATCATTGGTCAAGAGCAGCGATTCTACCAGCAGCGGCTCGATTGCCAGCAGCAGTACCGTCCGCCGGGTCAACCAGCGCGCCCGACCGGTATATTGCATAACAAACGCCAGCAGCGCCGCCGGAACCATCGTGATCCCAACATAGGACAGTCGGGACCAGAATTGTTTGGATAGGATATCACTGCTGAGTAGCTCCAACGCCTCAGCCAGGGACCAGATCACAACCGCCAGCATCAGGCAGATAAACGGCATCGCGCCGGGAGCAGCCCGATAGCGCCATGCAAAGATGGCAAGAATGGCCGATACAGTCGCGCCGATGAGGAGAAGAATGATGTACTGCATTGTCACGCACCATGCACCTGAACAACATCAGGCAAAAAATATATTGAATAACCGGATGCTGAAGTTGGAAGCTCCCCCTAGACCTCCAACTCCAGCATCCGCTCCGGCAGCTCTCTTGTCGCCTGGGCCACCGGAATCGTAAAACAGAATGTCGTTCCCTCACCCGGTGTGCTGGTAAACCAGACGCGCCCATCCTGCAACTCAACCAGATGCCGGGTAATATACAATCCTAATCCGGTGCCGGGAATATTGGCAATATCCTGTCCGCTTCCCCGGAAGAATTTGCCGAAAATCCGGGGCTGATCCTCCAGGCTGATACCATAGCCACTATCCTGAACTGACAGGCGCACAACTTCCCGGGCGTGCAGCGTACCCGGGCGGTCAATGACATGTTCGGCGTGAATATTAATTTCACCACCATGGGGAGTATACTTATAGGCATTGCTGACCAGATTAGAAAGAACCTGCGTCAGCCGGGTGCGATCCCCCCACACCAAAGGCAGATCGGCGGCCACATCCAGCAGCAGCACCTGCTCATTCGCGGCAATCTGGGCGCGGGTGGAATTTAGCGCGGCTTCGACTACCGTGCCCACAGACAACGCCTCCGGTTCCAGGTTCAGATGCCCCGACTCGATGCGCGAGATATCGGCCAGATCGGAAACCAGGGCAATCATCAGATCAATATTAGCCCGAATTGCCTGCAAGAACTCCGTCTGTGTATCAGTCATTGCACCGGCAATACCAGTTGCCAGAATATCGGTGTAGCCCCGAATAGCGGTCATTGGCGTTTTAAGCTCATGGGTAGAAAACGAAATAAACTCACTCTTGGCAATATTCGCCGCCTGGACTGCGGCATAGAGTTGCGCATTGGCAATGGCAATCGCGGCATGATCACTCAGGCGTGACAAAAATGCCATAATCTCATCGGTACACTGGCGCTCGGTGTGGCTCTCCAGCACAATCAGGCCAATGACATCGTTTTCCCGGCAGAGTGGCAGAACAACCCGGCACACGACCGTGGGAACGAGCCCGACACCATTGTGATCAGGCGTGGGTGGTGGTAGCCGCTGCCGTTGCGGCTGCCCGGTTGCAATCGCCGCATGCACCGCCGGTATGTCGCCGGAGAGCAACCCGGTCTGTTCAGCGGTATCCCCGGTGCTATACCCTTCAGCCGCCATGATCCGGATACCGTCCGCCTCGACTGCGCCAATCAGCCCCGCATCGGCCCCCGACCGGCGAATGGCCCACTCCAGCGTCAAGCCCATGGCCCGATCCACATCCAGACTGGCATTCAACTCGCGGTCAATCCGCTGAATGATTTGCAACTCTTCCAGGTATGCCTGCTCTTGATCGCGTAGACGTTTCTTTTCCAGACAGGCGTTAATCCGGGCCCGAAGCAGCGTTGCGTTGAATGGTTTGGTAAGATAATCCTCCGCGCCCAGGTCAATACAGCGAATGACACTATCGAACTCATTCAGGGCCGAGATAACAATCACTGGAATATGCCGGAGCACATCGTCGGCTTTGAGCTGCGCCAGCACTTCATAGCCGCTGATATCCGGCATCATGATGTCCAGCAATACCAGATCAACCGGCTGATTCCGCAGCAGCGCCATGGCCGCATGACCATCGGCGGCAGTCACGACAGAGTAACTCAGACGGCGCACATAGCGGCCAAGTAACTCAAGATTATCCGCATTGTCATCAACAATCAGTATAACTTGTTGTTCTGGCTTCATTCGGCTATCTCTTCCATATGTGTAACTATACGAGAACAAAGAACAAAGAAACAGAGAACAGCGTGCATCTGGAGCACTGTGTTGAACAAGCGGTCTATTGTCTGTTCTTTGTTGGTCTGTTCGTTCTATGAGACTGTCTGAAAAGATGATTCGCGTCGGTCACACGGCATGCTGGGTGCCCTGA
>CAKZQX010000280.1 GCA_937141995.1 uncultured Chloroflexaceae bacterium
ATTGGCGGCCTGCGCACCAAACAGCTTGAGCGCGCGCTCAATGGCATGCCGCTCGGCCACGTCAACATATTCGCAACCGCCATAGTAGCGCTTGCCCGGCAGTCCCTCGGCATACTTATTCGTCAGGACAGAGCCCTGCGCTTCCAGTACCGCCTGGCTAACATAGTTCTCGCTGGCGATCAGCTCCAGCCCGTTGCGCTGCCGCCGGGACTCATTGGCAATGGCCTGGGCAATTTCCGGGTCGGTGCGAAAGAGGGTATCCAGCATTCATTCACCTCGGTTTCATAATCTGTCTTCCATAGTCTGTAGTCCGTCATCTGTAATTCACAGATATGATAACAGTGTTTGCAGGTTGTAGATACTGGTTGGCACTATCCTGATCTACACATAAATACTGCATGAGATATCCATTATGATACCGTCACACGGTTGCGGGCAACGGCATCGTTGCCTGGTGGAAGTGCTGCGGTTTGCGCGGGAACTTTTGCCCGAAGCGCAAACCGCACTATGCAAACTTAGCTCACCGACTCACCCGGCTTGAGGGGAATAACCTGCGAGGTGACATTAAACTCTTTGCAGGCCTCCTGCAACGCTTCGGGCGTCCCCGTCAGTAGCGGGAAGGTGCCCCAGTGCTCGCCAATCACATACGGCGAGCGCAGCAGTTTGAGCGCATAGGCGGCCTGGCGCGGGTCCATTGTAAAGTGATCGCCAATCGGCAAGATCGACAGATCCGGCTGGTAGAGGTCGCCAATAATCAGCATATCGTAGGTAACGCAAGTATCACCCGAGTGGTAAACGGTAAAGCCATTGGAGAAGCGAAACACATAGCCGGCCGCGTCACCCATCGGGATAATCGTTCCATTCTCGGTGAAGGTGCTGCTATGCTGCGCGGCGGTCATCGTCGCCTTGATGCCGGCCACCTCAACCGTACCGCCCTTATTGTAGCCGACAATTTTATCCTCGGCGATACCTTTGCCCTGCAGCCAGGACGTCAGATCGAACTGACAGACGACCTGCGCGCCGGTTTCGGTTGCAATGCCAATCAGGTCGTTGACATGATCAAAATGACCATGGGTGATAAAAATAGCATCCAGACCTTCGCGGGCTTTGGGCTTCCACTCATCGGGGCAGGAGGGATTTGAGTCTACCCAGGCATCGATCAATACCTTCTTGCCCTCGGGGGTGACAATATGAAAAGTAGCGTGACCCAGCCAGCTTATAATCGTATTCTTACCCAGTGTTGCCATACATAAACCTCCTTCTTATCTGTACAACTATCTCTTCCAGAGCAGAAATGCCCAGAGGAACGTCCGTTACCGGTTCTCCCAAACCGTATGACCTGTTTGCGCAACCATATTCAGTGATACAATGCGGCGTGGTTATAGGTTAAGTCCATGCTGACATATGGTCACTAGTTATGAGAAGGAGTGGAACGAATGAGTGCAACGAATCAGCAGTCTCAAATCATTGTTCAGCAGCAGGATGTCGTACGCTGGCTCACATTCTCCGGCTTCTGGGGCTTTGTCTTCTACCTGCTGGCCTGCGCCGGGATTGCCGGCAGTCAGCGCCGCCGGCCGGTATGTATCCACCGGCAGTCCGCTCTGGTCAGCCTGGGAATCCACCTGGGTGTCTTTGTCGGCGGTGGTTCGCTCTTCAGCGCGCTCTCCTCGCTGGTACGCCGCCAGAGCACCACGGCCCTCTCCCGTGAGCGGATAGAGCAGGGTACCTACGAGGGTTCCGTCCCGCTGCAGGCGTTGAGCGGCGGCATTGGCTCGCTGTTGCCCTTTGCGGTGACCGTCGGCAGCATGCGTGCCGCCGAACAGATTACCGGCAAACCGGTCTTCGCCGATGCTGACGAAATTGATTGGACCCGCGCAGCCGGAACCACGGCGCTCTTGAGCGGACTGACGGCCCTCGCTGTCAGCCGGATTGCCGGATGGATCGTGAGTGATGCGCGTGCTGTCTTTACCCGCCAACGGTCAGTATAGCATACGTTGCGCCGACATCACAATTGCGAGTAGGCAGCAGAATCGTCAAACCGCGAATGTCGTCGCATGTAGACGACATTCGCGGGAGGTATGCGGCAGATTTTTGCTCAGTATCGTTCTGTTACCGGAGTTACGCGGTTGACAGGCAACCGGACGTTTGATCAGATGGAAGCCCGATTCGCCGGCGGCAGCATGGTACTTTTGTGTCTTTTTTCACAAAAAAATTCACGTTGTGAATTTTTTTGTGAAAAAGTGAAGTCTTCCGCCCTGCCGGAGGCGATATCCCCCGCCAGACGCGGGATCGCCGGATACATGGCAGCACCAGCAGGTTCGTGTTTTTCGCGCGTTTCGTGGTGTTCGTGGTCCAAACGCCCACCGCGTAACGCGTGGCACATTACAGCACCACGTTAAACAGTAGAATAAGAATGATCGTACCAATCAGCGAGACGAGCAACGAGCCGGCACAACCCAGCCGATTTGAGAAAAAGGCAAACATTATGAGTCTCCTGTATTACAACACCGCGAAGTGAACCCAGCCGGCGCAGATCCAGCAGGGAGCCTGTTTCTTCGCGGTTTCTGGTTCGCAGTTCACGATTCTTGCTGTCTGGTAGGAAGAATGCAACAATCGTGCCAGGCGGGTTACACCATGGCTGTCGGTCTGGTGTAGTTCATTCACAGGAGTTACGCGGTAGGCGTTCAAATCGGATATGTACGCCCACAACGGCCGGCTTCGCCGGCGGCAGCATTAAAATCTTCCGCTTTGCCGGAGGCGACATTACCTGTCGGGTCAGGCACCGCGTAACTCCTGTCATGCACCAACAGAGTCGTGTGCGTCTCGCTGACATCTTTGTTATCCCCTTGTCCTCGCTCCATCCGTACGCTATAATGGTCTATACGCATATCTCTCGTATATCGTAGAACCATTGCCGCCGTGGAGCACTATGGCTAACCACGCTGATGTACCATCTCAAACTGCCCACCTCGCCGATGCGCTGTTCCAACAGGCGCTCAGGCGCTACCTGCCCGCTGACACTGCTACGACGCTCTGTCGTACAGATTGCCCGTCCCGCCTGCTGTTCGAGACATTTGCCCAGCTTGCCAGTGCGCGCTACACCATCAGCACGTACCTGCCGCGCCATCTGGTTGCGCGCCGGCTGGCCACAACCGCTACCGGCCCCTGGGTCGAGTGGGTTGAAGGGTCGCTGCTCTTTGCCGATGTCAGCGGCTCTACCGCCCTGGC
>CAKZQX010000281.1 GCA_937141995.1 uncultured Chloroflexaceae bacterium
GTTAATGATGGCTGTGTGCCGACGCGGGTGCTGGCGAAGGCTGCGCGACTGGTGAGCGATGCCACCCAGTTCCCCGACTATGGTATCTCGCCGGCACAGCCAGAGGTGGATTTTCGCCGGTTGTTGGAGCGGACGCAGGAGATTGTGCAGCATGTGCAGCAGAAGAAACAGTTGCACGAGAACCTGCAACAGGCCGGCGTGCAGCTCTTTACCGGGGTCGGCAATGCGCGCTTTGTCGATGAGCATACGATTGCGCTGACCGACGGCACCCGGCTCCAGGCCGAGAAGTTTATCATCTGTGCGGGGGGCCATGCGCGGCGGCTGCCCTTCCCCGGCAGCGAGCATGCCCTGACCTATAACGATATCTGGGCGCTCGAAAAACTGCCGCAGTCGGCGGTGGTGGTGGGCGGAGCAGCGACCGGCTGCCAGTTGGCCTCGATCCTGGCGGCATTCGGCACCCGGGTGACGCTGCTGGATGTGGCACATTCCCTACTGCCGAGCGCCGATCCCATGATCGCCGACGAGATTATGACTTCTTTCCGGGGGCGCGGCATCGAGGTCATCACCGGGATCAGCGGGATCGAGCGCATTGAGCGCGAAGAGACGCAGTTGCACTGTTACTACCGCCGCAATGGTGCCGGCGTGGAACTGCCCACCGAGATGGTAATCCTGGCGACCGGCTGGCCGGGCAATGCGGCGGCGCTCCATGTCGAGGCCGCGCAGGTGCGGACCGAGCGGGGCTACGTTGTCGTTGACGACTATTTGCAGACCTCAGTGCCGCATATCTTTGCCGCCGGCGATATCACCGGGCGCATGATGCTGGTGCAGAGCGCCGATCACCAGGGGCGCATCGCGGCGGAGAATGCCATCCTGGGCATTGACCGCACCTTCGCCGGCACGCTGATTCCCTACGGCGGCTTCACCGATCCCGAATATGCCGGGGTCGGGTTGACCGAGCCCCAGGCCTGCGCACAGACCGACTGCGTGGTTGCGGTGGTGAGCTATGCCGACCTGGACCGCGCGGTGATTGACCAGCGTACGACAGGTAGCCTCAAGCTGATTGTGTCGCGCGAGTCGCGGCGCATCCTGGGGGCGCATGTTGCCGGCGAGCAGGCGCTGGAGGTAGTACAGATCGTGGCGGCCGGCATGGCCTCGGGGGCGCGGGTGGAACAACTGGCGAACCTGCGCCTGGCCTACCCGACCTTTGCGGCGATTGTCGAGGTCGCTGCCCGGCGACTGGTGCGCGAACTGGGCGTGGTGCCGCTGGCCCCACACTGGCGCGATCTCCGCCAGTTGCGCGTCGCCGAGTGGGAGCGCAGCCTGGTGCAGGAGCGCCCGAATATGCTGTTGATTTGAGCGGGTTGCAGGTTGGCAGGTTAGCAGGTTGGCACGTTTGTACGTTGGCACGTTGGCAGGTTGCGGCGTCCCGGCATCATTTGGTCCGGTCGGCGAGTTTTTGCAACCTGCCTTCCGCATTTCAGACATGAAAACGTAGATGAATTACATCGGTATTCCTATGAACAGCAACATCATTCACGGATGCGATACATGGATAAGGTATATTGCGTTCCTGTTAAGGATGAATGTAAGATCTGGTTGTCGGATCGAAATGCGATATCTTCAAGATGCTGGTTTGATAAGAAACTTCCTTCAATATGTAGAAGTTTACCCGTTTTGATCTGCTCAGATAGCCGTTGAGCCAGATACTGCGTGAGACTATCGTGCTGTCCGGTTCCGGCACCGCCTAGCGGCTTACCAATCGCTGTAACCACAGCGGGGTGGCGTCGGGCAAACTCGATCGCAATCTGATAGGCCGTAAGAAAGGGACGTGTGAAATGATGTGTTGTCAGGTAGTCCGGTACCTCATTGAGAATAGCCGTAACTTTGTCGGCAATGCCATAGGTTTCCCAGAGACGCATAACTTTCTCCTGGTATGATAATGTATAACGGATGTGCCACTTCCTGCATTCGGCGGCTTGTAGCCGCCGTTTTTATGCGTTGTGTTCAGAACCGTGCAGAACGCTTCGTCACACCCACCCGGCCAATGCTGCGCCCCTACCTCTGTGGGCATTATAGGCAGGGGAGGTCAACCCGGCGGCGCGAGAGAACGGGTCAGATAGACCGGCTGCTCTGCCTCCGGTACAAAGCCACAGGCGCGGTAAAACTGCACCGCCTCCGGATTATCCGCCAGCACCCAGACTTCCCGCACATTGTGGGCCTGCATCCAGTGCTCCATTGCCGCAATCAGCGCCCGCCCGACGCCGCGTCTGCGCCACCGCGTATGCACGCCGATATCGTACAGCAGCACCTGAGCAGCCTCGCTGGTCGCCATCGGGAGCAAAAAGCAGTCCAGGGAGCCGACGAGCGTGGTATCTTCAAAGGCGGCCCAGCAGAGCACCGCCGGGTTTGCCAGGTAGCGTTGCGCTTCGTCCGGGGTGGGGATGTCCTGCGCGGTTCCCCGCCCGGCGAGATCAAAGTCGGCATCTGCCGCCGCCAGTTGGGCGAGCATTGCCTCATCGCCGGGACCGAGCCGGCGTACGGATAGGGCCATAGGTATCTCCATGGATTTTTCTAATGAACAGGAGTTACGCGGTTACCATGCAAACCGGACGTTCCACCCGATGGAACCCCGATGCGCCTGCGGCAGCGGCGTTATCCCCCGCCACATGCGGGATCACCTGATATATAGGAAGAACAGACAAACACAGAACAAAGAACAAACTGGTTGTTCGATACCAGCGCGCCAGAGACGGTTTGTTCTGTGGTTCTTTGTTCTGTGTTCTCTCTATGTCAGCAGTGGTCGTTTCGCGGTGTTCGTTCATGTCGCGGCGTTCGTGATCCAAACGCCCACCGCGTAACGCGTGTAATGCAGGTAAGGGCACAGCAGAGGCCGGGCAGATATCCGGCAGGCATTATCTGTGAGGCCACTGCTGCGCCCCTACTCAGCGCCTGAGCAGCAACCGCCCCCACACCCCCAGCAGAATCGCGCTGACCAGCCCCAGTGCGCCGCCGATCCAGGGCAGAATCGCTGCGTCGCTCCGTTTCTCGGCGATATAGTCAGCCCGACTGCCACCGTAGAGCCGCTCGGCGTTGAGCGCGCGGCCCTCGCGCCCCTGGACAACGGTGCCGATAGCCGTCACCGGGTTGCCCGCCACAAAGCCGGTATAGCGTTTGGTGCCCTCGCCGCTGATCCCGTTCCACCACAGGGCGGTATCTTCCTGCCAGGTCACGGGAGCCCGTTCCAGCCGGTAGTCGGCATTCTCAATCTGCACCCGGCCATCCGCCAGTTCAACCAGCAGCGGCGGCGTCACCCGCTCATCTTCATACCATGTGGGGTCGCCGTCGTCATCACTACCGCGATACTCTTCCCGCACATAGGCTACAAACGCACGCAAGCGCTGCCGGTTGCGCTCACTAATGCGTCCCTCGATCAGCGCCGCTCGTCCCGGTGGGCTATCCTCCAGCACCGTGGCCGAGAGGGGCGACAGTTGCGCGACCCGCGCGGCTTGCCGGGCTGCATCACGCCCGGCCAGGATCAACCCGCCGGCAACACACCCAAAAATCAGCGCGACGAACGGCAGGACCAGCAGGCCTGCCAGGTTGCCCCGTATGCGCATTATGCTCCGCTTCTTTCGCTTTACTGACAGGAGTTACGCGGTGCGTGTTCAACCTGCACATTTGATAAGATGAACGTCCCGATTCGCCTGCGGCAACATGGTACTTGTTTTATCTTTTTCACGAACATGGGGTTCCTTGAGCCACATGTTCGTGAAAAAGATCGAGAATCCTCCTCTTCTTTTTCAGGAAAATCTTGCACGTTGTGCAAGATTTTCCTGAAAAAGCCACATAACGTACCACGCTGCCGCAGGCGACATACGCCGTTATCGGAGGCAAACGACCCGGTTGAACGCGCACCGCATAAGCCCTGTTACTACGAGTGAATACCAGTTGCCCAGAGTATACCACTTTGCGGTTGAGTCGGCATCGTGCTAATATGCTGAGGGGTCTTGCCGGCGCATGTGTCTCCTGACGAGTGTTGCGACATGCTTTTGCTATCCATAAACAGAGCAAGAACCGACAGCCGGAGATCAAGGAACAGATCAATTATGCGATAGCGCTGCGCCAGGCGCACTGTGTTCTCTATTTCGTTGTGCGATGTTCTCTATAGTTTCTTCCTTTCTTTGCAGATCCACAGAGGTCCATAATGACAGAAGCAGGTTATTATCGTTTCCCAACGATCCATCAAGATACGATCGTCTTTGTGTGTGAAGATGATCTCTGGACCGTGTCCACTACCGGGGGGGTGGCGCGCCGGTTAACCTCCAACCCCGGCCAATCTTCAACACCCGCCCTCGCGCCCGACGGCACACTCCTGGCCTACACAAGCCGTGATGAAGGCCCGCCCGAGGTCTTCCTGATGCCCGCCACGGGCGGGATACCCCGGCGGCTGACCTATTTTGGTTCGCTTCAATTGTGGGTGGTCGGCTGGACAGCCGATGGCGAGTCGATTATTTTTGCCGCCAATGCCGGGCAGCCCTTTGCCCGCCAGTATCAGTTGTATACCATCCACCGCGACGGCGGCGCACCGCAACCACTGCCGACCGGCCCGGCGATGAGCATCTCCTACGGTCCCAACGGCGGCAAGGTGATCGGACGCTTTACGACCGATCTGGCCCGCTGGAAACGCTATCGCGGCGGACTGACCGGCGACCTCTGGATCGATCCCGACGGCAACAACGACTGGCGGCGGTTGCTCGACCTGGCGGGGAATGTGACCCGTCCGCTCTGGGTGGGCACGCGGATCTACTTTGTCTCGGACCACGAGGGCATCGGCAATCTCTACTCCTGCCTGCCGACCGGCGAAGATCTGCGGCGGCATACGCACCATGGCGCGTATTATGTGCGCCACCCGGCCACCGACGGCACGCGCATTGTCTATCACGCCGGAGCGGACCTGTTTGTCTATGACCCGGCGACGGACGCCGGCCGGCAGATCGAGTTTGCCTTCCACAGCTCACAGGCACAGCGCAACCGCAAGTTTATTGATACCACGCGCTATCTGCAATCCTACGCCATCCACCCGGAAGGGCACTCGCTGGCGATCATTGCGCGGGGCAAGCCCTTCGCTATGGCAAACTGGGAAGGCGCAGCCATGCAGTATGGCGACGGCAACAGCACCCGCTACCGGCTGGTGCGCTGGCTCCACGACGGCAAGCGGCTGGTAATGCTCAGCGATGCCACGGGCGAAGAGGCGCTGGAGGTTCATACCGCCGATGCGAGTGCCGAGATGGAACGCCTGGAAGGGCTGGACATCGGTCGTCCGGTCAGTCTCCTCGCCTCACCCACGCAGCCGGAGGTCGCCCTGAGCAACCAGCGCAATGAACTCATCCTGATCAACCTGGAGACGCGCACCGTCCGCGTGCTGGACCAGAGCCGCTATGCGCGGATGCGCGGCATCGCCTGGTCGCCCGATGGCCGCTGGCTGGCCTATGGCTTTGCCGACACGCAGCAGACCTCGCTGATTAAACTTTGCCAGGTCGAGACCGGCGAAACCTTTGCCGCCACCCGCCCGGTGCTGCGCGACGGTTGGCCTGCATTCGATCCGGAGGGAAACTATCTCTACTTCCTCTCGTTCCGCGATTTTGATCCGGTACGGGACAGCATGCATTTTGATCTGGGTTTTCCCACCGGCATGCGTCCCTACCTGATCACTCTGCGCGCCGACATTCCCTCACCCTTCATCCCCACTCCGGCCTGGCTGGAGCCGAAGAAGTCAAAGCCAGACGGGGACGAGGCCAAAGAGAAGGACGAGGAGAGCAAGGACAACGCCTCCGAGAAGGACGAGGCCAAGGAGGAAACCAAGCCCGAAGCAAAATCCGAGGTCAAGCCGATCCGGATTGATCGGGACGGCATCAGTGAGCGCGTGGTCGCCTTCCCGGTTCCGGCGGGGCGCTACGGGCAGATCCGGGGAATCAAGGGCAAGGCGCTCTTTACCACCTTCCCGGTTGAGGGCACCCTGAGCCGCCCTAACAATGGTGGGCCGGCACCCTCCCGCGGCCGCCTCGAGATGTATGAGTTTGATGATCAGAATCATGAGGTGCTGGTTGATAATGTAGCCAACTTCGCCATCTCGCAGAACGGCAAGGCGCTGATCTACTGGGCGGGCCACCGGCTGCGCGTACTCAAGGCGGGGGAGAAGCCCAAGAGCAACGGCCCACCGAGTCGCAAGAGCGGCTGGATCGATCTGCACCGGGTGCGGGTTTCGGTTGCGCCGCCGGCCGAGTGGGAGCAGATGTACCGTGAAGCCTGGCGCTTGCAGCGTGACCAGTTCTGGACGGCGGATATGTCCGGCGTGGATTGGCAGACGGTCTACCAGCGCTACCTGCCGCTGCTGAAGCGGGTGGCGACCCGCGCGGAGTTTTCCGATCTGCTCTGGGAGATGCAGGGCGAGTTGGGCACCTCGCACGCCTACGAGATGGGCGGCGATTACCGGCATTCGCCGCGCTACTACCAGGGCTTCCTGGGAGCCGACCTGGATTATGATGCGGAGACGAGCAGCTATCGCATCGCGCGTCTGCTCCATGGCGATGTCTGGGATGAGGAGGTCAGCTCACCGCTGGCGCGTCCGGGGCTCAACATCAAACCGGGGGATCAACTGCTGGCGATCAACGGGCGCCGCCTGGGTCCGGAGTTGTCGCCACAGGAGGCACTGGTTAACCAGGCCGGGAATGAGGTGCTGCTGACCCTTGCCGGGGCCGACGGCGCTGCGCCGCATACTATCTCGATCAGGACGCTCCGGAGCGAGACGGCGCTGCGCTACCGCGAGTGGGTGGAGCATAACCGGCAGCAGGTGCATACGGCCACCGAGGGGCGGGTGGGCTATGTCCATATTCCCGACATGGGCGCGCGGGGCTATGCCGAGTTCCACCGCAGCTACCTGGCCGAAGTCGCCCGCGAGGGACTGATTGTAGATGTGCGCTTCAACGGTGGCGGCAATGTCTCGCAACTCATCCTGGAGAAGCTCTCCCGGCAGCGGATCGGCTATGATGTGCAGCGCTGGGGCGAACCGGCCCCCTATCCGGACGACTCGGTGCTGGGGCCGCTGGTGGCAATTACCAATGAGCAGGCCGGGTCGGACGGGGACATGTTTAGCCATGCCTTCAAACTGATGAACCTGGGGCCGTTGATTGGTAAGCGCACCTGGGGCGGCGTGATCGGGATCAATGTGCGCGACTCGCTGGTGGATGGCGGCGTGACCACCCAGCCGGAGTTTTCGTTCTGGTTTCAGGATGTGGGCTGGGGGCTGGAGAACTATGGTACCGAACCCACCATCGAGGTCGATATCCGCCCGCAGGAGTATGTAGCCGGGCAAGACCCGCAACTGGAGCGGGCCATCGCCGAGATCCAGCGGCTACTGGAGGAGAACCCACCGCAGTTGCCGGACTTCGGCAACCGCCCACGACTCGAACTGCCCCGCCTCCCCGGCAGCGAGCCGGAGGAGGCGTAGCGACGGAGGGCGTAGGGACGCGCGGCAACAGTACGGTGCATTGAATGCATCCTACGGCGTGCGGCCGCTACGGCGTGCGGCCGCAGAACGGTGCATTGAATGGCACCCTACGGCGGGTATGGCGTGCGGCCGCCGGGCGTTCGCCACCGCCCGGCCCCCAGTGTTGGAGTCCCGGCTTTAGCCGGTTCCGGCCGCACACTGGCTAAAGCCGGGACTCCTGATGTAATGTCCGGATTTCATGTTCAAAGTTCATTAGTCGGTGGATGCCTGCCGGGGCTGCGGCAGACTGCCGGGAACGCCCAATCCGGCTGAAGCCGGGACTCCCGATCGCGGATGTCTGGCTTTAATGTTCAAACTTCTTGAGCCGGATGGGATGTCTGTCGGGACAGGGCAGACTGTCCCCTGTCCCCTGTCCCCTACAAACCTACCCCTCCACCGCCACGCCCTCGGTGCCGACCATGCGCTCGAGTTCCTCCACCAGGGCGGGTGAGAGATTGACGGTGTAGCGCGGACGCAGCACCACGGTGCCGATGCCGTTGGGCAGGTAGAGTTGCACCCGGTCGGCCCCCTCGTATGCACGCAACAGGCTGTCGGCCGCCTGCATCAGGCCGACATCGGCATCAAAGTCGCCGGTGCGCGGCAGGTAGAGATGCAGGCAGCGCGTGGGCGGCTGGTGAGTACTGCCATTGCCGTTGCCGGCATAGCCGTTCTCGTGACCATTGCCGTTCCCGTGACCATTGCCGGCGTCGCTATCCAGGCTGACCTTTGTGCGCGCCCGGATTACCGTTGGCATGGGGGTGACAGCCGGGGACTGCGGCGGCGACACCACCGACTGGGACGCCGTCGCTGCCCCATTGGCCGGACGCGGCTCCCGCGCGGCGGGGAGCGCGTTCGGTCCCGGCACGGCCTCCTCTTCCTCACCCAATCCTTCGATATCCATTTCGGGCTGCACGGCAGCGCTTGTATCCGTGCGGGCCAGCGTATCCAGCGAAGCACAGCTCTCTACAATTAATTGGAGCGTATCGCGGCGGTTATCCACCTTGGCGGTAATCTGGAGCACCGCGTCGTCTTGCAGCAGTTCGCTGTACTGCTCCAGCGTCTTGGGGAAGACCACCAGTTCGATGGTGCTCTCCAGATCCTCGAGAGAGGCGACCAGCATGGTATCGCCCTTCTTGGTAGAGATGCGTCGTAGCCCCGTCAGCATCCCGATAAAGGCCTGGGTCTTGCCGACAATCTCGGCGGTAATTTCACTCAGGCGCAGCGTACCGCTGGTATCGATTCCCTTGAGCGCCTGGACAATCGGATGCGCCGAGATATACATTCCCAGCAGTTCCTTCTCCCAGGTCAGTTGCTCTTTCTGCTGCTCCGGGGTTTCGTTGAGCATCGGCAACGGGATAGCGGTAACGCTGACATCGGACGCGCCGGCATCACCGCCCATCATATCAAACATGGTCACCTGCCCGGCCTCGCGTGCCTTCTGCGCATCGATCCCGGCGGAGAGCGCCTGATCGAGGATGGCGAGCTTCTGGCGGCGCGTCCCCGGCAGGTTGTCCATCGCGCCCGCCTTGATCAGCCCCTCAACCGTGCGCTTGTTCAGCGCGTGGCGATCCACCCGCGCGCAGAAATCCTCCAGACTCCCAAACGGCCCCTCGGCGTCGCGGGCCTCAATAATTTTCCCGACTGGCGCGGTGCCGACATTCTTGATTGCCGACAGACCAAAGCGGATGCCCCGCGCATGCACGCTATCGGCGGAGGCGGTGGCTGCCTGCACCGCCTCAATCGTAAAGCCCAGGCTGCTGCTGTTCACATCCGGCGGCAGGACCACCACACCCAGCCGGGAGGAATCGTTCACGCCCTTGGCGACCTCCTCGGTATCGCCCGCCGCCGC
>CAKZQX010000282.1 GCA_937141995.1 uncultured Chloroflexaceae bacterium
TGCCGGAGCGGGCGCGGCGGGCGCGGGTGCCGGGGCCGCCGCAACTGGTTCCTCTGCCGGAATAACAGGTTCTTCCGTTGGAACTGCGCTATCCGGCTCCCCAGTTGCTGGAATCAATCCCCGCAGTCGCGCCAGTTCGCGTCCCAGCGAACTTATGCGGATGTCATCAGTTGTGCCGGTTGCCAGGGGATGCTGCTCCAACCGTCCTCGTTCAAAATACTGGACGCGGAGCATCTCGTCACCGACATACTCCCATACCGGCTCACTGATGGGATAGCCAAAGGCTTCTATGCCACCATGGGTATTCCAGAAACTCAGGAAAGGTTCGTTCAATGTGTGACCGGTTACTTCGAACAACTGCTCACCCGGAAGCGGAGTGTGTAGAGGTGGAACCTCAAACGTACGCCAGAGTGCTTCGGCATATTCTACGCCGACCCGGCCACGCAGCACCGGTGCGCCTGCGAGATCTCCATGCTGCTCTAGTCGCCCCCGTTCAAAATATTGCACCGGCAGTCCATTTTCTTGCAACACCCCGGTAATGGGTGCGCCGAGCGTCTGCTCACCGGCATGCTCACGCCAGTAACTCAAGAAGCCATATGTATCGTCCAGCGTCTGGTTGGTGTCGGGGAAGTGCTGGGTAGCCGGGTTGGCACGCAGGTGCAGCGGCGCAATCAACAGACCGAACAGAATTCCCAACAACAGGCTGATTCCTCCCGCCTGAATCCATCTCGCGGAAGAGCGTACCAACATCGTGCTTCATGCTCCTTTCACACCGTTCACAACAGGATGGTTGTGTCTGAGTGAAGTATACTATGCTATCTTGCCGTGTGCATGTCGCCCTGAACGAGGATTGAAACGAAGCGAAGAGGCAGAGCAGGGTTCATTCCTGCTATGGGTGAGACTCTGCACGCCGTTGCATATACTGCAAGCGAACGTCCTGCCCCTTTCCAGGGCTTTGTGACGCACCAGGGTTACTTTATCGCATTATAACGCGGAATACTGAAATGTCAATCTCTTTGTACCGCATACCCCGGTTTTGCCTGCTATGTTGTTGATTTTTAACGAAAAGCATGTCCCATTCCATCCTGCCGCAGGCGAAAAGCCCCTGCTCGCGGAGGATCGCGTAAGTCCTGGTATTGACACGCGTTACGCGGTCGTTGATCCGACAGGAGATTCCGCCTCCGGCAGGGCGGAAGATTCCATCTTTTTTCACAAAACATTTGTACACAGTGCAAATGTTTTGTGAAAAAAAGATCAACATGTACCATGCTGCCCCAGGCGAATTGGGCTTCCACTTGGACAAATGTCCAGTTTGTGTATCCACCGCGTAACTCCTGTCATTGACTCCTGTCTTTTTTCGAACAACTGTGGTACCATGCCTTTTCGAAGCATAACCAAAGTTATGGAGGATATGATGATGCAAGATTTATACGGAGAATTGGAACTTCTGCGTACACGGTTTGAAGATATCCGGGGGCATCTTTGACCTGGTCGCCAAGCAGCAAGAAGTTGATGGCTTAGAGCAGCGTGCGGCGGACCCGGACCTCTGGAATGACCCCGGCGAAGCACAGCGTATTATGCAACGGCTGACCCGTCTCAAGCAGGATGTTGAGCAGTGGAACGAACTGGCGGCGCGGTTGACCAGTCTGGCCGAGTTGATTGAGTTAACGGTGGCCGAGGAGGATGAGACGTTCCGCGATGAAATCGGTGCGGACATCAACACGGCCCGCCAGGAACTCGAGCGACGGGAGTTTGCCCTCCTGCTCAACGGGAACTACGATGATCACGATACCTTTCTCTCCATTCAGGCCGGCATGGGTGGCACCGATGCGCAGGACTGGGCTGAGATGTTGCTGCGCATGTACATTCGCTGGGCCGAGAAGCATAACTATCAGGTTACGGTGGTCGATGAGAGTCCGGGTGACGAGGCCGGGATCAAGAGCGTAACGCTGGAGGTGCGTGGCCCCTATGCCTACGGGTATGCCAAGGCCGAGGCCGGCGTCCACCGGCTGATTCGCCTGTCACCTTTCAACTCGGCCCATACCCGGCAGACTTCGTTTGCGCGGGTCGAAGTGATGCCCGAAGTTGACGAGGCGCCCGAGGTGGTGATTAACCCCGATGACCTGCGCATTGATGTCTACCGTAGCGGTGGTCGTGGCGGGCAGGGGGTGAATACCACCGACTCAGCCGTGCGACTTACGCATATTCCGACCGGGATCATTGTGAGTTGTCAGAATGAGCGCTCGCAGATTCAGAATAAAGAAACGGCGATGCGCGTGCTACGGGGCCGGTTGCTGGAACGCGAGTTACAACGCCAGCGCGAAGAGCGGTTGCGGCTGCGGGGTGAGTATCGCAAGGCCGATTTTGGCAGCCAGATGCGCACCTACTATCTGCATCCCTCGACGTTGGTGAAAGATCATCGCACCGACACCGAAACCAGTAATGTACAGACCGTCCTCGATGGCGAACTGGACGAGTTTATCGAAGCCTATCTCCGCTGGAGTATGACCAGCGAGGTATAACGATGAACGGTATAGTGTTATGGAAATAAAGTTCACGCCCTGGCGGATGGCCTATATCAAAAGCAGTGACGGTGATGATGTTGCCGGGGATGCCTGTGTGTTGTGCCGGTTGCACCAGGCTGATCCGGCACATGACCCGGACAACCTGGTGCTCTACCGAGGGCATACCTGTTATGTGCTGATGAACCGCTATCCCTACAACACGGGTCATCTGATGGTGGTTCCATACGAGCATACGGCGGATTTGCCCGGTCTGGATGAGGCATGTGCCCACGAGTTGTTTACCCTGACCCGGCAGACAACGACGCTGCTCGGTCAGGCGTACCAACCGCACGGATTTAACATCGGCATGAACCTGGGACGCACTGCCGGTGCGGGAATCGATGCCCATATTCATATGCACATCGTCCCACGCTGGAGTGGTGATACCAACTATATGCCGATCATTGGCGGTACAAAACTGGTTCCGGAGGCGCTTGAACAGACCTATCAACGGCTGCAACCACTGTTCACGCCGCCGGCGATGCAGTCGTAGCGCTGCACCCGGTACCTTTCAAATACATGAGTTACGCGGTTATTCACCCAAAAGAAATTTTCGCCTCCGACAAGGAAGAAGAAACCATGCTTTTTCACGAATACGTTGCACAACATGTAACATGTTTGTGGAACGTATAAAAATACTGTGCTTCCGCAGGTAAATCGAGGCATTCATCCAGGTGAACGCATGGATTGGAATTAACCGCGCAACTCGTGTTATTGAAAGGTATTGATGTTTTTCCGTAGGAGTAGTGTCAGCTCAATGTTGTCTTAATCATTTCAAGCAGGTAATCAACCTCGAAGGGCTTGTGAATAATGACCGCGCCTTCCGCCTCGAGGTCGGCAAACCAGGGTTTGCGACTCAGGGCCGTCATTATGATGATCGGAATCCCGTCGTCCTGGAGACGTTCCTGGATATGTTCAAAGACCTCGACTCCATCCATGTTAGGCATCATAATGTCGCTGAGAACCAGATCCGGCGATAAACTCTCCAATTTTTGCATACCAACTTGACCATCGCTTGCGAGTACGACTTCATACCCTTCGTTGCGCAGCGCAAACTCAATGACCTTCTGCAGGGCCAGGTCATCATCCATGATAAAGATGGTACCTTTTGGCTCTGACATAGTGTTTCACCCCGAACTATGAGCAACCACCGCACCGCGTCGGTCAGGTTTCAGGTTATTGTCTGGTGTTATTCGGGAAAGACGCGGAATGGAGTTGCTCCTGACCAGTACCCCAACACTTTGTTCCCTTGTACAATTGCCGCATTATACCAGAGGTTGCGCCTGATGCTGTCATCAGCTACGATGGTTGGTGATACGCCATGCTGTATGATGGCGTTGTATGGCTTCTATGCGGGTCGATGGTAGGTCTGGTTCTGTCTGAGAGATAAAGTGCTTGATGGTAGCGGTGGTGCCGGGCCGCTACATTCATAGTCTTCGGAATGAGCAGGTTCCGGCATAGATGTGGTGGGTATTTTTACGTTGCTGTGACTGGGTGACAACCCAGGCCGGCTAAAAGCCCGGCTACTATCATCCGCGGCGCGTATCGCCACCGCCTACTCCCCTTCCAGCGACACCAGCCAGCTTGCTTCGCCAAAAGGCTGCTCTTTGAGGCGCACAAGCAGCGAGGGTGCATTCTGGCTAATTGGACGCGGGACAACCGTTTTGCCGCGATCAGTTTCCCCCGGCGCTACCCGAATCTCACCGGGCTGCGATTTACTATCCGCGATGATATACTGGTTGCCGAGTGTATCGCGGATTTCAATATTATCCCGGCGCAGCGGAAAGACAACCGGCTCGATCCGCTTGTTGTGGACGCTCCAGGTGAGCACAATCTGATCACCACAGTAGGCAACCTGCTCCAGGGTGACAATAACCTCGGGCGACAGATCGGGACTGGTCCAGTCAATCCCGACATTGATCCAGACCTGTGCCTGCGTATCCCAGCGCTTGCCGACCGGCTGGAAGCCTGACCAGACACAGCCGGGCGGCTGCATCGTTTCGGCAACCAGGATACCGCCGCCGAGCCCGCCGGCCGGGCCGACGGTGGCATTAATCAGCGAGGGTGGAGGCTGTTCCATCGGCGCAAAAACAACGCGTGTCGGACGGGATACCAGCAGCACCAGCAGCACCAGCGCCATCATACTTGTCACCAGCGCCAGCCGCCCGGCAGCGGTGCGGAGTGAGGCGCGCAACTTCTGCCAGGGAGTCGTCTCGGTGGGGGCTGGTTCTGCTGGGGCCGCATCGGTAGGTGCCGGGGTTGGTACGGCCGGCGGAACTTCGTCGGGCAGGTTCTCCCAGTTGGGCATGACGCCCGCCAGCA
>CAKZQX010000283.1 GCA_937141995.1 uncultured Chloroflexaceae bacterium
AACTGGCCCAAAGCCGGCAAGCCTCGGAGATGGAAACCTCCCAGCTTCAAGCCCTTGTCGCTTTCTTGGAACAGCGGGTCGCCGGTGGACAATAGACAGGGAGCCAGTCATGCAGTCCCCACACACCAGAACAGATCACACCTCCAGCATTGATGCCTGGGCCGCACTCGATATCCTGCCCGACTATCTGGCAATCCTTGATGCTGACGGAAAGATCCGTTACGTCAACCAGGCCTGGCAGATGTTCCCTGCCGAGCCGCTCAAGGTTGGAGCCTACTATTTTACCGATGATCCGGCAATGGTGGCTCCCGATGAGAATGGGCATGCGCTACGCGCAGGAGTACGGGCTATTCTGGAAGGCAACCAGGCACGGGTTGATCTTGAGCAGAAGTGGCATATCGGCGATCAGTTGCGCTGGTTTACTACGACGATTTTGCCATTTTCGGTAGATAACACACGCGGGGCACTATTGCAACAGCGCGATATTACTGCCCAGCGACCGGAACAGCGAACTGAGCACGATCCAATACACTTTGTTCAAGCCTTTATCGATGCAGTTCCCGGCCCTATCTTCTACAAAGATAACAACGGCATCTATCTGGGGTGCAACCAGGCCTTTATGGATTATCTCGGTAAATGTCGGGAAGAAATTATCGGCAAGACCGCTTATGACCTGGCTCCCCCCGAGTTGGCTGACACTTACCATCAGGCCGACCTGGAACTTATGCAGCAGGGTGGAACCCAGACGTACGAGAGCCAGGTGGTCTATGCCGATGGCAACCGACACGATGTGGTATTCAACAAAGCTGTGTTCCTCAATGACGATGGCACGGTGGGTGGGTTGATCGGGGTGATGCTCGACATCACCGAGCGCAAACATATCGAGGAAGCCCTGCGCTGTCGTGATGCCATTCTTGAGGCCATCAGCTTCGCCGCAGGACGGTTTCTTGAAGCGACCGCCTGGAATGAGGATATTCAGCTTGTGCTGGCACAACTGGGAGCAGCAACCCAGGTAAGCCGGGTCTATATTTTCCGGAATTATCTAACCGAAGACGGCTCGCCGGCAATGAGCCAGCGCTATGAATGGGCAGCACCAGGCATCGCGCCCCAGATTGATAACCCCGAGCTGCAACATCTGTCATACCGGGAGGCCGGGTTTGAACGCTGGATCACAAAGCTTGGGCAGGGGGAGCCGATCTATGGTCTGATCAAGACACTTTCGGCAGACGAAGCCGAACACCTGGCCGCGCAGGATATTCGCTCGATTGCGATTGTCCCTATCTTTGTGCGCGATACCTGGTGGGGTTTCATTGGATTTGACGAGTGCCGGACAGACCGTGACTGGTCTGCGCAGGAGATTGATGCTCTCCGTGTTGCGGCAGGCATCATTGGCACCGCCATTCTGCGTAGCCGGATGGAACAAAATATGCAGCAGAGTGAACAGCGCTATCGGGAAATTTTCGAGAATGCCGGCGATATCATCTATACCCATGACCTCGAAGGGCGCTACACCTCGGTAAATCGCGCCGCCGAGCAACTCTCGGGCTACACCCGTGATGAGCTTATTGGGATGCATGTCGCGGAGATTATTGCGCCGGAGTATCTTGACCAGGCGAATGCGATGCAGCAGCAGAAACTTACGACCGGCGGTACAACGCCCTATGAAATTGAAATACTAACCCGCGATGGTCGTCGTGTCACCCTCGAAACGAGCACACGCCTGATCTATCAGGACGGGCAGCCGGTTGGGGTTCAGGGCACGGCCCGCGATGTCACCGGACGTAAGCAGTCCGAGGAAGCCATGCGCCAACTTGCCTGGCAAGAAGAAGTTATCCGCATTCAGGAAGCAACTCTGGCCGAGCTCTCAACCCCACTGCTGGTTATTGCCGACCAGATTGTATTGATGCCGCTGATTGGAGCCATCGACTCGCACCGGGCGCATCGGGCCATGGAGGAACTGTTACAAGGGATTGCCGTCAACCATACCCGCGTCGTAATCCTGGATATCAGTGGCGTGCCTGTTGTCGATACGCAGGTTGCCGGCGTCCTGATCCGTACAGCGCAGGCCGTACGACTGCTCGGCGCACAGATTATTGTCACCGGGATTAGTCCCGATATAGCCCAGACCCTGGTAAGCATGGGCATCACACTGGGAGACATTGTCACGCAAGCACAGTTGCAGAGCGGCGTGGCTTACGCCTTCAAACAGTGGGGTGTAGGCTTCATGCGCTAAATCCTTATTCATAACCGTTACCTCATAACCCGTATGATCCAGATTGCTGTTATTCTTCTTACTGCGCTGGTCTTCTCGACCATCAGCACCCTGCTGGCCCGCTGGGTCGCGCTGCGGGTGGGGGTCGTGTCCATGCCGCGTACCCGCGATATCCACCTGACGCCGGTCCCGCTACTGGGGGGCGCGGCGATCTACGTGGCGTTTGTGGTTGCCCTGCTCATCTTCAATGACCGGGCCTACCTGCGCGAGTTGTTTGGTATTCTCGCGGGCGCGACCCTGATCGCGCTGGTAGGACTGGTCGATGATCGCTGGGGATTGCGCGCCGATCTGAAAATGCTGGGGCAACTCGGGGCCGGCGCGATCCTGCTGCTGGGGGGTACGCAGATCCAGCTTTTTGTGCAGCCCTGGCTCAACTGGGGAATAACGCTGTTCTGGGTGGTTGGCCTTACCAACGCGATCAACTTTCTCGACAACATGGATGGGCTATCCGGCGGTGTAGCGACGATTGCCTCGGCCTTCTTTTTGCTGCTGGCAGCCATGAACGAGCCGCGTCAGGTGCTGGTTGGCGCGATGGCGGCGGCGTTGATGGGCGCATGTGCCGGCTTCCTGCGCTACAACCTGAGTCCTACGAAGATTTTCATGGGCGATGCCGGCAGCCTGTTTATCGGTTTCATCCTGGCAGCATTGGCAATCAAGCTGCGCTTCCCGTCAAATATTCCCCTGGTAACCTGGATGGTTCCGGTCTGTGTGCTGGCCCTCCCGATTTTTGATACTACCCTGGTCTTTGTTGCCCGTCTGCGCCGCCGGGTAAACCCGTTTACCACTGCCGGAAAGGATCATCTCTCACATCGCCTGGTAGCGCTGGGTATGACCCGACGCGAGGCCGTGCTGACCTGCTACCTGCTCACCGGAGCCTGTGGAATGGTTGGCATCTACATGACCCAGGCCCGGCTGTATGAAGCCTACATTGTGGCCGGAGCCCTGGCGGGGGGCGGGCTGGCTGCGTTGATCTGGCTGGAGCGATCCTGCCCCGGTGGCGTGCGGCGGGCCCTCCCCGACCGGATGCGTTCATCGCATGAAGCATAACCCCATGCAAACAGCATACCAATACCGGAACAAATAGTAATGTAAATCCAATCAGTATTGTACCTGGTCAACTGACCAGGTACAATACTGGACCCCTGGCCGATGCCGGGTGCGGGCAGTCCTGTTATAATAGCATACGTAAGGCCTGGTAGTGCTACAACAAACTGAGGGAAGAGAGGAGAACTTAGAACTCAGTTCTGTTGCATTACTACCCAATGGCTGCTCATCGCCTGTACCTCCTGGAAACGCCCACTGCGATTGGCGCACCGCAGTGGGCGTTTCGTCATGTCATCAATTACCCGAGTGACACGATCTCCCTTTGGAAGTGGCTATTGCCCCCGCCAGGGCAGAAGTTTCAATCTTTTCGCAAAAAAGTTGTACGAAGACCACTTGCACGTAAGTATATAGCTGATTTGAACGTCTACCGCATAACTTCTATCATTCACACGAGTTATGCGGTCGGTTCCAAACCAGGCATCTGCCTGGATGAACGTCCCGATTCGCCTGCGGCAGCATGGTACTTCATTTTTTCTTTTTCACGAAAATTTGGCTCCTTGAGCCAAATTTTCGTGAAAAAGAATGTCCTCTTTCGCCCCGTCGGAGGCACTATCCCTCACCAAACGCGGGATCACCTGATCCATGTCAGCATTGGCAGGTTCGCGGGTTTCGCCCATTTCGTGTTGTTCGTGGTCCAAACCCCACCGCGTAACTTCTATCATTCACCGACCTGAGCTTCGCTACCGGCAGTTACGGTCGGCAGTCATAGCAGCCGGCATGCTACTTACTATTTTTGTCAGTTTGCTACCGAGAGAGTATACTTACACTACACGATTTGGTTGAGAATGCTGCGACTGGATTGTTTATTCCTGCCAGCCTATCAGACTGCACGCCGGAGATTGCATAGAGACATCCTGTGCTTGCGGCAGGGTAGCTATCGGCGGGATAAAATGCCCGGTTGCGTACGTTCAGAAATGTGTATGTTTGGCCTGTTGTGGATGAGGAGAACGCTGCATGCCTGCACCTGACACCATGCTGCAAGGACGCTACCGTATCGTCCGCCAGATCGGGAAAGGAGGAATGGGCAGTGTCTACGCGGCGATTGATACCCGGCTGAATGCCACGGTCGCCGTCAAGCAAACCCTGGCACAGAATGAGCATATCCAGAAAGCATTTGAAGCCGAGGCGCATCTGCTGGCACGCCTGCAGCACGCGATCCTCCCCAAAGTTACCGACTATTTTACCGAAAACGGTGATCTCTTTCTGGTGATGGAGTTTATTGAGGGAGCCGACTTCGACGAGTTGCTGGCCCGGCAGGGGAAACCATTCCCGGTTGACCAGGTGCTGGGTTGGGCCGACCAACTGCTTGATGCCCTGGAATATCTGCATTCCCAGAATCCTCCCGTTATCCACCGGGATATCAAGCCCCAGAATTTGAAGCTGACCCCGACGGGCAATCTCTATCTGATCGACTTTGGCCTGGCCCGGGGCGCGGAGGGGACGCTGCTGACCGGGTATACGGCACACTACGCTCCGCTAGAGCAGTTCCAGGGTCTTGGCACCGATGCGCGCGGCGATCTCTACTCGCTGGCGATGACGCTGCATCAGTTACTCACCAATACTGATCCGCAGGGCGTAACAACACGGGCGGGATCGGTGCTGGGCGGGCAGCCCGATCCGCAACCCACGGCACACCAGCTCAATCCGCAGGTGCCGCCAGACGTTAGCGCTGTCCTGGAAAAAGCGATGGCTATTCGCGCCGAAGACCGCTATAGCAGCGCCTCACAGATGCGGGCCGCGCTCAATGCTGCGGTACTGGGAGAGACACCATCAACAGCGCAACCGGCTCCCAGGGCGGCGCAAAAAACCATTGTGATCGGTCCGCCGGCATCAACCCCGGCAACACCTGCAGCACGCTCACAGCCAACACCACCGGCGCAGCCGGCGCAATCCACCGCCGGGGGAGCGCAACCGGTAGCACCGCCGCCGGCACCATCAACGCCGGCGGCCCCACCGGCAGCGCAACCGGCACCCCGCAAATCCTCCCGCCTGCCCGCTATCATTGGCACCATACTGGTGCTGGTGCTGCTCGGCGGTATCGGCGGCGTGGCATGGGCGTTTTTCTCCGGTGCGGATGGATTCGGCTTCCTTACATCTGCCACTACCGCGCCCCCGGCTCCGACGGTTGGAGCGACGGCGGCTTCCGGGATCACTCCAACCGAGGAAGTCACCCCAGACGAGCCGGCGACGGCAGTTCCGGCGGCGGCGGCGCTCTCCTCCGATCAGATTGTCTTTGTCTCAGACCGGGACGGCAACCGGGAGATCTATGTGATGAATGCCGACGGCTCCGAACCGACCAACCTGACCGAGAGCCCCGCAAATGAGACCGCGCCGGCGGTTGCGCCCGATGGCACCCGGATTGCCTACGTTGCAGATGATAATATCTATGTGATGAATGCCGACGGCTCCGAACCGACTAACTTGACCGCGGATGTCGGCGAGAGCGAATCGCCCACCTGGTCCCCAGATGGCGCACAGATTGCGTTTGTGCTTGACGATACTATTTATGTGATGAATGCCGATGGTAGCGATAAACGCGCCATAACCGAGGAGACCGGTAACTACCGTGACCTGGACTGGTCTCCCGATGGGACGCAGTTTGTATTTGATCTGGGCGGCGATATCTACCGGATAAATGCCGACGGCAGCGATCGGGTCAACCTGACGAGTCAGTCTGATGCGCGTGACATCACACCAGCCTGGTCCCCAAACGGCGAGCAGATTGCGTTTGCCTCTAATCGTGAGGATAATAACTTCGAT
>CAKZQX010000284.1 GCA_937141995.1 uncultured Chloroflexaceae bacterium
AGGTGCAACACATTGATGTTCGTCTTCTGGGCGCGGATCTCGGCCAGGCGCTGCATAATCCGCGAGGCGACAATCCCACGCCCCCGCAGGAGCACCGTACCGCCGTGCGCCCGCAGATGTTCGTAGACATGTTCGTGATCCTCGTAGGCGTTGACCACGCTCTGAAAGTCGCCGGTCTGCTCCCGATAAGCCTGCAGGTCGGGCAGGAAGCGTACGCCGGGATAGCCGACGGCGATATGCAGATAGCGCGCCAGCATCAGTTTGTGCTGCCGCTCGCCGTCCGCGCTGGTCTGCGAGTAGGCCACCACATAGCGTCCATCGTCGGTCTTGCGGATCGCCTTGACGTGACCGTAGCGCCAGATCTGCTCCCAGCCGATGCGCCGGGCCTCACGCTCAATTGAGGCAAACACATTGCCCGCCTGCGGCGTGTAGGTCTGCGCCAGCGTCGGCTCGCCAAACACCTGCCAGCCAATCGTCACCGCGTCCCCCAGTTTGCCCCGACGCAGCGCCTGCCAGACCTCGCGGGAAGCATAGCCCGGCCATCCCCAGATGTTATCCGGACAGGACTCGGCATTGGAGCGGAGCCGCTCGTGCTGCGGGATCTGCGAGAAGCGACACAGCCGCTCGTAGCGTCCGTGGGGCTTCGCTTCCAGGCCGATTGCGGCAACCTGGTCCGGCTTGACGCCAAAGATCAGCAGATGATCCACCCAGACAAAGCTCCCCAGGCCACCACCAATCGCCAGGTAGGTCGTCTCGCTGATCGGGAGACCGGTCTGCTCCAACTCCTGGAGCGACACCTCCGGCTGGTCCAAACCGGCCGGCGGGAAGGCATATTCTGGGCGGGGCGGTGGCGTAAAGGGCAGCAGCGCGTCACCCACCTGGCTAAAGTTCAGGGTGGCATCGACCGCCAGTTCGCCGGCATCCGCCCCCTGGCTATTCAACCCGGTGTCGCCACCTGCCTCAGCGTCGGACAGATCCACCTGGAAGGTGAAGGGACCAATCTGGAAGCTATCGCCCGCCTGGAGCACCACCTGCGTAATCCGCTCCGCCCCGACCCGTGTACCATTCCGGCTCTGCTGGTCAATCAGGAGAATGCTGCCATTTGACCGCTCGATCCGGGCGTGGGTGCGTGAAACGCGATTGCTCTTCAGAACAATATCGTTGACCGGCTCCCGACCAATCGAAATGGGAAGTTCGCCGCGATAGACCGCCGCATCCTCCGTTGCGGGATCAACCCACGTTACCTGTATCATCGTGCTTGTGCTATTCATCAGCGTTATCCTTTCCAATATCAGATCAGTGCCTGAATGCCCGGTACATCCGGAAGCGTGACCACCGTATGCCCCTCCGCCAGCGCCGTGCCACAGTAGGGACAAAACCCTTCCGGCTGATAGTCCAGCAGATTGTCGCAGTTGATACACTTGATCCGGGGCGGACGCGCCTCGGTCGTAGTAATCGCCGCAACCCGCAGCACCACCGGGCCAATCCGAAAGATATCACCCGGATGCAACCGAACCGTCTGCGCGCCTGCCAGCCGAAACTGATTATTCACCGGGATGTTGTTGGTCCGGCTCAGATTGCGCAGGTAGAAGTTCCCCGCCGCGGACATGATCGTGGCGTGCTGCCGCGAAACTGCCGGCTGATCGATAATGATGGTGCTATCAGGCTGCCGTCCAATCGTGACACGGGTGCCGGCGCTGATGGTACTTGTATGCGTATGCGAACCAGTTTTCCATTCCAGTCGTAGTTCATTCATCGCTAAGACCTCCATTTGGGATAAAACCGGGTATCCAGAGTTAGCGCGTTGCGCGATAGGCCAGCATTGCCCAGAAACCGAGGGCGCAGAGCGCCACGAAACCAACACTGACCACTATCATCGTCGGTGTGAAAGAGATAAACCAGATCGTCGTAACAAACTCGATAGTGACTAAGATAAGCAAGAAGCCGATAATCTGCCGACGTTGCAGGTATCCCAGGATGACCGCACCCAGCGGTGCGCCGACAATGACCACAGGCAGACAGACCAACCAGTAGCTCCAGACAATCCCGACATCCTGGAGCAACCCACCGTGAACAAAGAAGCCCACCGCCGAAGTTAACGCCATAATCGGGACTGAGGTAAACGTACTGACCTTCTCATCAATATCAAAGGCCAGCGTCAGGACGATAAACACCAGCATATCGATCCCCGAACCCACCACCGATGCCACAACACCGCCTACCAACCCGACGGCAATAAAGAGCAGCCGGAGCCGTCCATTCCAGGCGGGCAATGCCGGTCGCGGCGGCGCATCTGAGCGGGTACGCACAAGTCGCCGGGAGAGGGCCAGCGTCACCACAAACAGCGTTGTGGCAAACGTAAACAGCACTTTGGGGTAGGGTTGCGGCACACTCACCAGATATGTTCCGGCAACCATGCCCACCAGCCCACCGAGCGAAGTCCAGAGAACAACCCGGGGCAGGAGCGGGGCACGTCGGAGCAGAATAGTGATCGCGGCCATGCCCATTCCAAAGGTCTGGATCAGCAACCCGAAAGTGCGGGCGTCAGTTGTCGGCACATCAAACAGCTTGGAAAAGACCGGGAAGGCCACCGTTGCCCCACCCTCCGCCGTCGAACCGGTGACAA
>CAKZQX010000285.1 GCA_937141995.1 uncultured Chloroflexaceae bacterium
TCTGGTGCACGGCGGATGTGGGCTGGGTTACGGGTCACAGCTATATCGTCTACGGCCCGCTGGCCAACGGCGCCATTACGCTGATGTTTGAGGGCGTGCCCAACTATCCGGACTTCAGCCGCTTCTGGCAGGTTGTGGATAAGCACCAGGTTAATGTCTGTTACACCGCGCCAACTGCGATCCGGGCGCTGATGCGCGAAGGCAACGGCCCGGTAGAACAAACCTCGCGCCAGTCCCTGCGCCTGCTGGGCAGTGTTGGCGAGCCGATTAACCCGGAAGCCTGGGAGTGGTACTTCAGGGGGGTTGGGGAGGAGCGTTGCCCGGTGGTGGATCCCTGGTGGCAGACCGAAACCGGCGGGATCCTGATCTCAAACCTGCCTGGCGCGACCGACATGAAACCCGGCTCCGCGACGCTTCCCTTGCCCGGCATCAAGCCCGCCCTGCTCAATCAGGAGGGCCAGGTGCTGGAAGGTGCGGCAGAAGGCTTTCTCGTGATTACCGACAGCTGGCCGGGGCAGATGCGCACGGTGTATGGGGACCATGAGCGCTTCGCGCAGACGTATTTCAGCCAGTACGATGGCTACTACTTCACCGGTGACGGCTGCCGGCGTGATGAGGACGGCTATTACTGGATTACCGGGCGCGTTGATGACGTGCTGAACATCTCCGGGCATCGCATGGGTACGGCCGAAGTCGAGAGCGCGCTGGTGGCACACAGCGCGGTTGCCGAGGCCGCGGTCGTGGGCTATCCGCACGACATCAAAGGCCAGGGCATTTATGTGTATGTGACGCTGAACGCCGGCGTGGAGGCCAGTGAAGACTTGCGTGGAGACCTGCGCAACTGGGTACGAAAAGAGATTGGCCCTATCGCTTCACCTGACCTGGTCCAATGGGCGCCGGGGCTGCCAAAAACACGCTCCGGGAAAATCATGCGACGTATTTTGCGCAAGATCGCAGAGAACGATTACGGCAACCTGGGAGATATCTCCACGCTGGCTGAGCCGGCCGTGGTTGAGGAGCTGATTGCTAACCGCCTGAATCGCTGAGGCCACACGCGGATTGACCCGAACTCAGGGTCCGGGCGCCTCAAAACCGTTGCTGAAGACTGGTGGCCCAAACGCCGTGACGATACTGAAATTAACCTGCACGCTCGCGATGACAGTGCCGCCCCCGCCAGCAGCGCTGTGCGCGCGTACCTGCAGGCTGTAATTGCCCGGCTGAAGGGGCACACCTGCATAATTACCACTACTGTCGCCAAACAAGGCATAGGGTGCATTGTTTTCTGTCTGGTTGTTGGTGAGCGAACCGGACAAGGCAAAAGTAACGCTGTTGGTCCCGGCCGGAAAATCGCTTGCAGCCACGCTCCAGTTATTAAAACCCAGGGCCGCAATAGACAGCTGGTTGCCATTTTGCAGTGGCT